>JAISCJ010000118.1 GCA_031265645.1 Holosporales bacterium
CTGCCAAGGGTGTTTTCTGCCTGTAATTCCGCGCCGCTAGCAATCGTTATTCCGCCATTTCCAGACAGTGCTGAACTTAAAATTAATTTTCCACCCGATACTGTCGTTGCCCCTGCATAGCTTAAAACCCCCGATAGCGTTGTAGTCCCTGAGCTAGACGTTGTTAAGCTCCCAGTACCAGATACATTATTGCCATAGCTTGCTGCCGCATTTAGAATCAGCCCACCATTATCCGTAATTGAACTAGTGCCAAGGGTGTTTTGGGCTTCCAGTGTGGCGCCACTAGCAATCGTTATCGCGCCATTCCCCGACAAAACGGAACTTAAAATTAATTTTCCTGCCGATACCGTCGTTGTTCCAGAATAGCTTAAAGTACCAGATAGCGTTGCAGTTCCTGCGCCAGTCTTTTGCAAAGCTCCTACACCAGTTATTGTGTTTACGTACTGCGGAGTTGTTCCGCTAGCATTATTTAGCTTCAGCGTCCCAGTCGTAATCGTTATGGTACCTGTTCCTAGCGTGCTTTGAGCTTCCATAATTGCAGTCGAAGAGGTATTTATTGTTACACTGCTGGTACTCAATGCTTTCGTTGCAACCAACGTTCCACCGGATACCGTCGTTGCCCCTGTATAGCTTAAAGTACCCGATAGCGTCGCTGTTCCTGCTCCATTCTTTTGCAAAGATCCTGCGTCAGATATGCTGCTGGTATACCCAACAGTTCCACTGCAATCAAGTGTTAAAGTCCTCCCTGAGGCAACATTTATTGTCGCAGAGCCGAGATTATTTTGAAGAGTAAGAGTGCCCCCATTGTAGTTAAATGTCCCAGTAAAAGTTGAATTACCAGAAAGAATTAGGCCTGCAGCCCCATTTTTTGTAATTGTTCCCACCCCCTCGAATTTCCCTGCGTACGAACCTCCTCCATCGAGAACCATTGCCGTGCCATTGCGTAAAATTATTTTAGCGTTGGAGTTTTCTCCATTAAGCCCATGCACAATGAATCCGTCTACATCAACGTTGTTGCACGTAATCGTTCCGTCACATGTTAGGGTCGTACCAACATTAATAGACCCCGCTCCACTCTCATATCCTATTGAGATAGAGCTACCACTGTTAATTGTCAGGCCTTCTCCAGTAACAAAAAATCCCTGAGAACCAGCCTTGTTTCCACCAAGATATACACTTGTAGCGGTTCCTCCTAGAGTGGCATTTTTGGCGTGCAACATTCCTGATCCTGAATCAGTACTGTCTTTTCCCGTACCAATGTATATATTGTTGGTTCCAGAAGAAGTAAAGTTATCAGCGGCAGAAATCGTTCCTGCTCCTTCATTCCCTCCAATGCAAAAATTTGTGGCACCATTAACATTAACGGAACCGCATGAAATAATAACAACCGAGCCTCGTGAATTTCCTACACCGACAAGAGAACTGGTCGCAACGTTTAGTTCTTTAGTACCAATGATTGCGTTTTTCTGAACAGATATGGCCCCATCAACAGTCAAAGCCGTTAAATGGGAACCGGTCCCCACAAACACAAAATTGGTTGTTCCTGCCTTTATTTTAAATGTTCCAGGTCCAACCAAGCTCTTAGCAAATTCGCCATGAGTAACCGTCAATGTTTTATTATTTAGTATTATGGTTTTACTTAAGTCACAATCTTCTGTATCAGCACTCAATTCAGTCGTGCCAATAGCAGTTCCGCATGAAAAAACAAAATATCCACATGCTATTAACAATTTAGTTTGAACGCTAGTTAATGCGAAAACACTAAGCTTTTTGCGTTGGCTGAATCTTGAGTTATGCAAGAACGACACTGAAGAGTTAGTATTAAAAGTACTAATCTAGTGTAGTAAATGTCGTGCAAATAAAACGTTAACTTAATGGAAGTATAGACGTGAGTTTTAGAAAACCCTTATCGAGTGCTACCCTTCCTGCGCTTGAACATGCTCAACATGCGTTGAGTAACAAGAAATCCGCCAAATATATTGACGGAAGCGAAAAATACAGCAGTGAACGAAGCAATGCTGCATAAAAGGTCCTTCGTACTTGCTGTGCCAATGGCAGCGATTGCGCCAATAATTATTGCGCTTGAAATGGCATTGGTAACAGCCATAAGCGGGGAATGTAGGGCTGGGGTTACGCTCCAAACGACAAAATACCCAACAAAGCACGCAAGGACAAAGATTGTCAGAAGCCCGAGAAAGTCAGCCCCACCGCTTCCCGTATGCGAAAGCCGAGCCGCCACAGCCTTAACAGCAGAAAGCTCCCCGGTAAGCTTGCTTATTGTATATAAAGCTTCGTTCGCTTTCGCGACGATAGCATTTGCTCCAACTTGTACGTTCATAAACACCAAATTTTTTTAAAAAAAAATCGAAAATAAAACGGACTATAAAAACCCTGAGGGGCAACAACCCACCCACTTTAAAAGTTATAACATTTACAAATGCCATTGTTGAATAGGTTAAATAACACGCTCGCAAGAGAGTGACAAAACGATGAGCAGCTTAGTTTATTATCTTCAGCAAAGCTACAGCGGCTCCCCCTCCAAGTAATCCTGCAAGGATGTCATCTAAAATTATGCTTAATGCCTGAAAGGCAGGTTTTTGCTCGAGTGTTCGTTCTATGAATTTTATCGGCCAAGGCTTCAAAATATCGAAAACTCGGAATAATGCAAACGATACGAAAATTTCTTTAAAAAATAAATTTGAATAGCATGACACAATAAAAAGACATAACAGTTGCCCAATTACTTCATCTATTACGATGAAAGAAGGATCGACTAGTGAGCGACCTATTAGCTTGCGGCAACACATTGGTCGCTCCAATTCGTGATCAACAGCTCCAATTCGTGTCTGTTGCTCGCATAAGCGGTCTAGCACCCGTTGAATTGAAGGAAACGCTACCGCGCAAGCTGCCCCAAAGGCGATGACCATCCACATTTTAGAATGGCCTCGGAGCCAATACGCCAACAGAACAGGAAACACACTTCCAGCAGTTCCAGGGGCAAATGGCACAAAGCCGAGGCCACCAACTGACGCGAAAAACAAAGCAATGGAATCTCGCCAGCTAGACATAACAATTAATGAACGTGTTCAGTCTCGTTAGCTTTTTCTTTTTGCGCTCGATTCATTGACTTGAAGTCCACGGGCTGTAACATAAGTGGAGGAAATCCTGTCTCGCGAGTCGCGTCTGCGACAATATTCCGAGCAAACGGGAACAGGAACTCGGGACAGTCTTCGAGAAGAATATCCTTAAATCGGGATTCTTCGACGCCATCTGACATAGCAACAAGTCCCGCATATTTGACCTGGCAAATAAACATCGGTTCAGTTCCGCGAGTCGCCTTGGCGTTTATATCCAATACGACTTCGAACATTCTCTCAGTCAAATGACGCGCGTTGACTTGCACGTTTATGCCGATTTCAGGCTTATCTTCGCTCGTGCTGCTTAGATGCACCAACGGCGTGGGATTTTCTAGGGATAGGTCCACCAAATATTGGACCGGAATTGAAAAAATTGGATTGCTACCAGGATTCTCGACATTATCAGACATGCTTTGCACACAAACATTAAGATTAACAGCTTCACAATACACATTTTACAAGCATTCGTCCACCAATCGCTCTGGCGTGTGCGTTAATGGCAAAAGTATTGCGCAAGTCATTTTTTGACTATCTTAAATTCAGGGCTTCTTCACATTTGGTAATTTGTCTATTCATTTTTTGACAAAAAAGAAGATATTTTTCTTTAAACACAGTATTTATAGACTGTCTTATCAAAACACGTTGGCCAATAAATTCGCTGTTTAAAGACAGATTCTCTGAAGAAAGAAAAAATTGTATAAGATTCATCAAAGAACTTGTATTGCCCCCCCAACTACAAGCGCTAATGCAATCATTTAATAAGCCAGTAATGTTTTGATTTTTAAAAAAATCATCCGTATTAATAAACGGAATCATAAAAGGAAACACACAGCTATAAATCCTCTCTTTCACGATATTATTTGCTGGATCGTGCGTGCTAAAAATTGCAATGAGCGCACGTATAACGTAATATGCATCTTCTGATGAGATCGGTCCTTTTATATGATTTAAGATATATTCAACCGCATCAACATTTATTTCAGATATGCACACTGAAAGTGCTGAGAATGAGCCTCCAATTAAGGGATCCGCACCTTTATTTAGCAATTTTTTAAAAAGGTTCGTTTGCCCACCGCTTATGGCGATCACGAGTGGAGTGCAAACACCTCTACATGTATTTATCGTTGTTAGGTCAACTTGCTTCGCATCCAAACCCTCTTCCAGTTCTTTTGATGTATCAAAAGAGCACGCATGCCGCAGACCGCAGAAATAATTGAGAGAAGGTTGACTCAAAATGGTAGGCTCAGAAATTTTGTAAAATGGATTTTCAGTAGTTGTATATTTGTTTCCTAATGGCACAAAAATTCGAGCTATATCTTGATTGGACAAAGGATTTGCAATCCCCAACGTATTGCAAGCTTCTGTAAAGAGGGCGCAGGAAGAGACCTGAAGTGATGAATGAAATTGGTGGAATTCCCTTGTTTTTATGAATTCAGCATCTCTTCTTTTCTCTCTTACGGTATAAATGCTTTTGTTTTGTCGATCTTCTATCATAAATATTTGTTGATTTATTAAAAAAATATCATTTCCTCGCATTGTTATTTTTTCTTCAGAAGATGTCCACAGACCGTCTGAACTCACAGTTTTGTCGGCGGTCATAACAAAAGAATAAAGATACATGCACTTAGCCATAATTTCTTTTGTTATCCAAGCATTTGATCGAAGATCTTTTGTAGATATGTCAGAAAGTAAAACATTTCCAAAACCTTGACTCATTGCAAATGTGATGATATTCAGAATAAATTCATGGCCCTCGGAAGATAAATCCGTTGGGTCTGTTATATTGTCCACTATTTTTTTCAGTATTGGATCCATTCTTGCATGTGTTAGCATTGGGAAAAATTCATATATAAAATTAAATGGGCTCGAATTCATTATAGAAGCATTAGAAAGCCAACGATTTAAATTTTGCATGTTAACACCTAACATGTCGTGATAAACATGCGACATTGCGCGAAACAACGACACCATAAAGCCATTGGCCAGTTCACGATATTCATCTAATTTACGAATATTAATATTTATAGTCCCATCAAAATAATTACAAATACTGTTTGTCTCTGCAACATTATAAGGGCAGCGCGCGCTAATTTCGATCGATACACTTTTAAAGCCTTTGGTGAATGGTGTGCGTGCGTCCTGATTAATCGTATTCACTGCAAGAAGCGACATTATGCGCTGAAAGCCAGACCTGTTTCCTAACATCTGTCTTAATGCATTTTGAAAAATTTCTAAGTCATCTATATTCGCGTATAGGAAAAGCCTTGGATTTCCCAACTTTGAGATATTAAAAAGTCTTTCTCCCCGCCCAGTGCATAGCCTAAAGAATATTTCTGCTTGGTTCGCCACGACCTCAGTTTGGTTCAAAATACTTATTGGTGATGCATTTTCTATTCTATTGAGCAGACTTTTAAAGTCATCAAAAATCGATTTTAAATACGAAAGTATTATCGTTTGATCTTTTAGAAACGGCATTATGCGCGAAAAGCTAGATCGGTTCGCTAACATATTCATGAATGTATGTCTAAAATATTCAAAATCATAATGTAAATTGCCAGTAACAGGTCTAAAATTACTCAAACTAGAAGTACTAAAAATTCGCTCTGATTCTCGATCAGATAAAATTAAAACTAATTCAATTTGAGCGTCTGTTAATCCGGTTTTATTT
>JAISCJ010000133.1 GCA_031265645.1 Holosporales bacterium
GTTTAGCAAGCAAAACAAGCGCATTTGCAGTAAAAATACTGAACACTAAGCAATAAAGATGCGGGTTGTATCTAGGCTAGACGACCAGGTGGGAAAACGGCCCGAGAATTACAGTTTATACGCTAGCAACACGCGAGTTGCGCCGATCATCAAAAACCACCGCCTTATAAAGCGCGCCGCCTATCTCATGTGCATTCTAGCAACCATTCCTCAATCGCATTCATCACTCGACTCATCTATTGCCAAGGTTAGCACTGCCCAAGAATGCATAGTAAGTACATCCTTAATCGTTAAAGCGATTAATTCTCCATTACATAAGCAACTAGCAAATAATTTTGATTGCATTCACGAGCATCTTGAAAAAGCAAAGCAGGAAATCATGACGTGGCATTATGAGTTGTGCTAACATCACCCGGAACTGCCACTAGCATATCCGGAGTTTGATGCATTTTTAATCGAAAGCGGCAATACAATAGCAAGTTTATCCGCACAACCACTTACTCAAGTTTTTATTAACGTGGCCAATACAATTGATGTCGCAACAAACGTAGAACATTTATACATAATCAAAAATTACAAACCATTCAATATTGAGAATTACGTCAATTTAAAAACTATTGCGATGTTTGACGGCACAATGACTGATGCCTTGCGCACAGCAATACAAAACTTAGCCCAACAACAAAAAAAGCTCGAGAACATAATCATCCCAAGCTGGGGACCTCGTATTGAAGAGTCGGCTTTTAACGGGTGCTCTTCCCTTAAAAGTTGCAAATTCGGAGCATTAACATCAATTGGGATTTGTGCATTCCAACTTGCAAGAAACTTAGTTGAATTCTTTTTGCTCAAAAATGTAACTTTGCTGGAGCATCATTGCTTTTTCGATTGTTCTAAGCTTTGTACAGTTGGAGAAACATTGAACGAACTCTACCTCAACGTTACGAACATGGAAGGTGCAAACTTTGAATCAACTGGCCTTGTGAAAGTGACTTTGCCTAAGATGACATATCTTCCTGGATATGTATTTCAAACTTGCCAAGCACTACTCCGCGTAGATTGCCCATTAGTTACTAGCATTGGAGATAATGCTTTTAGTGGCTGTAGGGCGCTTAACAGTTGTACATTCGGAGTACTGACGTCGATCGGAAGTAATGCATTTAACGCTTGCTCTGCGCTGAGTCCGATTCCAAGTGTTGGCTAGCAAGTTTTTTACGATTGGATATACATATTGGTTTTGCTGAGATGCAAATATTAAGCTTCTACTCATGTCTGTCGATTATTGCTTTTTAATTATGTTAAATTCCTAAACTGACGGAGACAGACATTTGTAGTCAACCGTATTTATGAGAATGTTAATAAGATATGACTCTATGCGTTGCAGGGTTTTGGCACTGAAATAATCCTGTGTTTCATATGGGGAGCCTATAATGTGGCTTGTCGTAAAGGTAAGGGGAATTCGCTCCATGTTGACTCCTGCTAATTCTTTCGGGGTATGAATATTTGTTGAGTTTTAATTTTATTAAATTTACGTAATTTTAACGAATTTTGATTTACCATTTATACAATACCTGAGCTTTACGACGGTCACACATGCAGTTACGCGCGCAGAAACTTTTTGCTTTGAGCCTCATCCTATCGCTAAGTGGAACAAAGTCTTACGCCATGATTGATATAAAAGCTCCGAAAGTAAAAATATTGAATGCCCAGAAGAAGCTACAATCACTAAATAAGTCATTAGCAGTGTTACCTCCAATTGACGTGAAAGGAATCCTTATGGGCACAGAGGTTTTGCCTCCTGTACTTCCCGTACTTCCCGTACTTCCGGTTGCTCCTGTTCTTCCGGTTGCCCCTATTCTTCCGGTTGCCGTAGCCCCTCTCCCTCCCCTTAAAAATGCCGCTAGACCCGTACTTCCGGTTGCTCCTGTTCTTCCGGTTGCCCCTGTTCTTCCGGTTGCCGTAGCCCCTCTGCCTCTCCTTAAAAATGCCGCTAGAAAAGTTTCTACTGCTCTTGCGCGCAAAATTGTTCCTCCTACCAAGCCTTTAGTTACGAGTTTTGTTGATAAAACTTCTAAGTTGGTGTCAATGCGTGCATTACCCGAGTCAATTTCAGTAATAGACGCAATTGCTGAAAGACGCGAAACACGACTGGAAAAAGTGCGTAGCTTCGTGGATAGTTTAACGGAAAAACGCATGAATGAACTTGCGACTCAAATTGAACGCGATTTCAGTGAAGGAGGAATGCATTTTTCTGATGAAGCTGTGATTGAGAGTCTACTTAATAAATTTATTGCAGAGTTTGAAGACGTTCGTATAGTTTTATCCGACGAGCAATTAACTAATAAAGTCGATGAAATGTTTCATCATTTATTAACTCAAGTTAAACTAATGTTTCCTTTGTTAATAGTGGACGATGCACCTTTTAGTGATTTTATTTTTACTTGGAGAAGCTTCCTCTCCAAAAAGCAAGGAAGGCCGCAATATTCAATTGAACGAAGAAGTAATTTTTTTAATAGAGAAACAGCTTTGGTGGTTGAGCCAACTGTAAAAAACAGCGTTGAAATTAGCAGAGAACTCTCAGAGAGGAATCTCTTGGTAAAGAGCTGGGAACCTGAATTGTACAAACGGAGAAGAGAAGCACTAGTCTACGAGGCTCCTATACATAGGCCTTCCAACGAAGAAGGCATAGCCTTTCATCCACATGAACGTATGTTTTCACCGAATGGACGCCAATCAAGGCTGAATGAAGGTGTTCCACGTCGTCCATCGGGAATTAGCATGGAGCGATTGAGAGGTGCTGGAAACGTTGAATCTTCAGGTCGATATAGTCAACAAAATGCTCCTTCGCGAGCTAGGAATGGTCTTCCTCGGCAAGAATTGCAAAAATCGTCTTCGCAAAACCCCCGTGAATTTGGATTGAATGAAGCGAAAAGGGCCCCCCTAGCAGGAAATGAACCGTTGAATGAAGGCGAGGTTGAAGTAACACCGTCTGACACACCTGAAGAAATTGTTTCTCCAAATGCTGAAGAAGATTTTGAATTTATTAGGAAAAAGCGTTTATCAGAAAAAATTGCTGAACTTAATGTAGAAGTCCAATCTAACACTATAAGTACGCCATTATACACACCATCTTTATCTGGTCCAGCCAATGCTGTGGTCACATTTAGTTGAAGTGAATATATGTTTACGACTGCCGAGCCTTTCAAGCAGAATTAGTATAAGGAGGCGCTGAAGTGGTACAATCCGGGATGGGTCTGGCATTTATACAAGGTAGTGTTTTATGATTTTTAACGCTCAAATCCCGTACGATAACGATCACTTGGTTCCTATTCTAAGTGCCGAAACGCTGAAGTATCATTATGGGAAACATCATGTTGGCTATGCCCAGACATTGCAAACGTTGGTAGCCGGAACAGATCTTGCCGATATTTCGTTGAACATGATCATTGCAAGATCGGAGGGAAACAATGAGAAAATATACAACACCGGATTACAACTGTTTAATCATGATTTTTATTGGAAATGTTTGAGCGTGTCCGAGCACAGACCAACCGGAAAACTAAACGATCTAATACTTTCTCAATTCAAAACGTTTGAGCGATTTTTAAATGAGTATATAGATTCTGCGAATAGCGTGTTTGGAAGCGGCTGGTCGTGGTTGACATGGCAAAGGGGAAGGATTTTGTTTATGAACACACAAAACGCAGAGGTTCCAATTGTGGAAAAACTGCTCTGCGTTATCGACTTGTGGGAGCATGCATATTACATTGATTATCGAAATGATCGGTCCGCGTACATTAACAATATAATTACGAAGTGTATAAATTGGGAATATTGTGAGTCCTTGATGCCATGGTTCGTATAGCGCGTATATATTAACATTTCATTGATGTCATAACTTGTATTAACATCACAAGTTTCATGACATCATGATGCATAAATCTGCTAGTCATTGAAAAGTATGGGCAGAACTTTTTTTCCAGATTTGAGTACATTCAGACCAAGGATGCAATGCTTATAGAATGATTCACTGTTTGTGCTAAGACGTTTACCTCAGAATGCATCGATCCTTAATGGCGATTGTTTGAAAACGTTTGGCGCTTGTGTATATATTAAATTAATTTTAAATTCTAAAAAAGAAAATTGTAATCACATAGCCATTAAACGCTGGCATTCACAGTTGTATGGTAATAATTTTTATGGGAATTACAGTTAATATTATTTTGCCGAAATTTTGTTATTGCACTTTGCTATATTGTTATGTTGTACTATTACAGTGGAACACGATACAAGGCACCAGCATGGAACAAGCAAAAACTGATTTGATCGAGCAACTTTGCGAAGCACTTTTAAAAATGGAAACAATAAGCGACGCAAAGGCTTTCCTAAAAGACATTTGCACGCCAAAAGAACTTCAGGATTTGTCTGAACGTTGGAACGTATGTTTGCTCTTGAACGACAAAAAATCGTACAGAGCAATCAGTGACGAAACAGGAATTAGTCTAACGACGATTACCCGCGTAGCGAGATTTTTGAAAAATGAACCATATAAAGGGTACCAAATGGCTTTAGCTAAAATTAAAAGCAGTAACACAAGGAGACAAGAACGTGAATAATTTTTGGAGAATAATTTTTGTATTCACTGGCGTATTGTCGGTGTTTGTATCGTGCAACAGAAATACAGCGAAAAATGAAAATGCTGATGTAATCAATGTTTGTATCAATAAAATTATTGACCATGAAGCTTTAAATGAGACGATACGTGGAATACAAGATATACTTGCAACTTCTAAACTACAGTTCAGGGTCACAGTTGAATCGTCTCAGGGCAGCTCTGTAATGGCGCAACAACTTACAGACAAATTCGTAAGTGGAAAAGCTAATGTCATAATTGGTGTGGGCACAATCGCGGCACAAAGTTTCATGAAGTATGCCAAGGACGGAAGGACTCGCTTTGTGTATAGTTCTGTCACGGATCCAAAATCTGCTGGACTAACTGGGAAGCAACAAATTTCAGGAGTTTCGAATTTTGTTGAGCTCGTCCCTCAGATTGACTTATTTTTAGAAATTCTGCCAAAGCTCAAACGGCTAGGATTTTTGTATAATCCAGGAGAAGCCAACTCCGTTATGCTTATATCTGAATTAAAAGAAATATTAGCTAAACGCGGAATTACTTTGGTTTTGCAAACGGCCACAAGAACTTTTGAAATCCAGCAGGCCGTGGAAAATCTAGTATCAAAAGTAGATGCAATTTTCATCAGCAACGACAACACAGCGCTCAGCGCGTTCAAATGTATTAGGAACATTGCTGGGAAAAATAAAATTCCTGTATTTGTTAGTGACACTGACATTGTGCATAAAGGCGCCTTGGCAGCTCTCGGACCAAACCAGTACAAAATTGGCGAACAGACAGCGAATTTAGTATTAAAACAGATAAAAGATAAAACATTCGAGTCATTAATTGAATATCCACGTAAAGAGGACACGTTATTAATTGTAAATCAACGTGCTGCACAAAAATGTGATATTGAGTTGCCAGATAGCGTCTTAAAGAGAGCTCATAAAATTTTAGTAGACCAATAGATAAACGCGCGGCGAATTCGGAGAACCAATATATGGCTATCATAAGTTGATGATCACGGGAAAGGGATATTCACCGTTTATTATTTAGGTGGAGGTGTTTTATGGCATTGGGAAATGAGATAAGTTCATGCATCGCGCTAGGTTTATTGCAGGGAATCATCGGGACAGCGTTATTCTTAACACTGCGCATATTGAATTTTACGGATTTAACTTGTGAAGGAAGTTTCGTTTTGGGGTCGTGTGTTTCCAGCATTTTGCTGCTACGTGGATGCAACGTATACATAAGTATCATTGCTGCGCTTTTCGCCGGTGGATTAGCTGGATTGAGTACAGGGGTCCTAAATATTTTCTTTAAAGTAAAAGATATTTTGGCAGGAATTTTGATCGCGTTCATGCTTTACTCCGTTAATTTAAGAGTCCTTGATGTGCCAAATATAACTTTGCCAGAAAATGTAAGCTTTGGTGGTATTTATGTATTCTGCTTTGGAATTATTTGTGTGCTAGGTTACTTGTTAACCACCGACTGGGGCTTGGCGTTTCGCTCTGTTGGGCAAAATCCGACACTAGCAGTAACGTCTGGCGTATCTGTGAAAAAAATAACGCTGATCGGTTTGGCGCTTAGCAATGCACTTATAGGACTATCTGGGAGCTTATTTAGCATAAATCAAGGATTTTGCGATATAGGTAGCGGAACAGGATTACTGATTGTTGGGTTGGCGTCAGTAGTTATCGGAGAAAGGGTGCTTCCTTTCAAATCATTTTACTTAAAAATACTAGGTTGTTTTTGTGGAGCTGTTTTGTACAGGCTTTTTATTTGCATTGCTTTGAATTTCGATTTGCTAAAACTGCGACCTAGTGACATAAATATGATCACTGGACTGCTTATTCTAGTGTTTATGTCATCGAAAATTATTACCCGTAGGAGACGTATAACATGTTGCTAAAATTAGATAACGTATCCGTGCAATTCAATGAGCGTAAAATTCTTGATCGACTAGACTTAAGCGTAGCCCGTGGAGAATTCGTAGTTATTATTGGAGATAATGGCGCAGGAAAATCAACACTATTCAATGTCATCGCTGGGCAGGAAAATCCGACATCCGGAAGAGTTGTTCGTAATTTTTTAAAAATTACGCGCGTAATGCAAGACCCGAGAGTAGGAACGCTTGGAAACATGACTGTAAAGGAAAATTTAGCATTTGCGTACAAACGTGAGTCTCGTCGTGGATGGCGTCCTTGCATAAATAAAGACCGAATATCTATGTTTCGAGAAAAACTTAAAATTCTTAACATGAATTTGGAAGATAAATTAAACGATACTGTGCAGACTCTATCTGGTGGACAAAGGCAAGCATTGGCTTTTGCAATGGCTGTTTTAGTGGATTACGACATAATTCTGCTGGATGAAGTGACTGCTGCATTGAACCCGGAGTCTGCGAGCAATCTAATGGAATTGATAAATCGAACAGTGCGCATAGATCAGAAAACTTGTTTAATGATTACGCATAATCCTGCTCATGAAAAGTATGGCGACAGAGTTTTAAAGTTAGAAAACGGTCGTTTGTATGATGCTGGACCAATCAAAAAAGTTAAGTGATTGCTCTAAGTCAACGACAGCAGACTCCTTCTCATAAATGTTGGGAATGATGTAAAGCAGCAACTATTTTCATTATACACAATCGCAAAATATAGGATTGATTGTGAATATGAAAACCTTGATATATTGATCAACCCTGGCCGTTCAATTGTGTAATAGATTGGATTTGCTATGGACTAAGTATTAGTCGCTATGGAATAAAACATTAATGGAGTGTTAATAATACGTCTACTCTAAACGCTTGCTGCACCTCCATAGCCCATAAACACTGGGTATGTATGTGGCAATTCCAGCAATTACGGCTGCTGCGACTTTAAATATAGCCGGCTGTTCGCGCAAATGTGCCATTATTGCCCTCACCACGAAACACATAAATGTGGTAGCCATAATTATCCACAAAATATGCAGCCACAGTCCCTTCTTCATGCAGAAAATGTTTCGGCGAGAAAGAATAATCCCTCCTAGTAGTGCGTTCGTTGAAGCTGAAATTGCCGTAGCAATCGCAATTCCGACGTGTCCAAATGGTTTGGTTAGAATCGCGTTCAATCCCACATTTAGTAAAACACTCGCAGTCGCAATAATTACAGGTGTTCGCGTATCTCTATTTGAAAAAAAGATTGTCGAAAACACTTTTACGGCAATATACCCTGGGAGTCCACAAATAAACGCTTTTAACGCAATTGTTGTGTTGTGCTCGGCAATCAAATCGAATGCTCCTCTTCCATACAAAATATGCACGATTGGTTCTGCTGTAAGAAACAATCCTGCTGCCGACGGAATAGCAAACATGAGCGCAAACACTAATGCCTTGTTTTGGGCCGAGCGTGCTTCGTTATATTGGTGCGCACTCCACAGCTTAGACAAAGGGGGAAGCAGCGTTGTTCCTATCGCAGCGCCAATCAAAGATAGAGGAAGCTGATTTAGCCGATCCGCATATCCAAGGTACGATACTGCGCCCGTCGGAAGAGTTGAAGCAAACGCCATATCAACAAATGCATTGATTTGCACTACGCCCGCGCCAGCCATCCCTGGAATCGTTGCTTTGATGATGTTTTTTATTTCAGGCGTTAATTTTGGAGCGGATAGTCGAAGTTGGATTCCGTGTTTACTGCAATTTTGCAGTACGATTACGAACTGCAAGATTCCGCCAAGAATTACACCAATGCATAGCGCATGCATTATTGCAACTTGAGAAAAATTCCCGACCTTTGCCAAAATTAGCGCTAAAACTACAGACGCGTTTAGAATAATCGAAATTCCAGATGTGCAAGCGAAACGATGCAGTGAATTCAGGATTCCGCTTACAAACGCGACCATAGAAATTAACCAAATATATGGAAATACCAAGCGGGCGTAGTAGACAATGTTCGAACTTATAAATGGCCGATTTTTGAAGCCAGGTGCAATTATATTAATGACAGTTGTCATTCCTAGCTCGAACACAATAACGAAAACCAACAGCCATACAGCAATAACTGAAAACAACTGGCTTGCAAATTTTTTCACGTTTTCTGTTGTGTCGTGCTCAATCATGCTGGAAAACTTTGGGACAAGGACTGCGTTTAATGCGCCTTCTGCAAAAAATCTACGAAAAAAATTGGGAAGTTTGATCGCGAACAGATATATGTCCATGAAAACACCTGCCCCTAAAACACTGGCAAGCCCCATCTCTCGCACAACTCCAGAGATGCGACTGAGCAATGTCCAGCCAGACACAGTAAGGAAGGATTTTATAAATTTGCTGTTCATATAGGCGTATTAGAGTTTGAGTTTTTGTTTTCAACTTGATCGTCTAATTGAAAAAATGCCGCATGCAGGACAAATACAGCCAGTTCCGAATTTTGTTGAGTTGTAACAAAACTGACTTTTAAGCTGGATATTGATAGCAACATTATCGGGATGTTATTGTCGTTACAAGTTTTTACGATCGTTTGAACTGCTGGTGCATCAACTCCTGTTCCAACAATAGATATTGCTGCAACATTCCTGTCTACGCTGGCACTTAAAATTTTTCCGGCATTTTTTAATTCATCACAAAATGATTCAATTTTTTCCGCATACAGCATTTCAACCAAAAACGCGATGTGAACTGCTTTTTCGTGTTCATGTTGCGTTAATAATTCAAACGGGACTCCGTTTTCCAATAGCGTAGATATAATGTCGATTGACGGGGTTTCAATCTCAACCTTTGCAATATTATGCCGGTGAGCAATGCCTGTTATTTTTAGTCTTTCCATTCCTTTAACCGTAAAAAATTCGTCATTTGCTACACATGTCCCAGGCAAATCAACGAACGTAGACAAAACTCGAACATGGACATTGTGTCGCATCGCTAATTCTACTGACCGAGCTTGAAGAATTTTCGCTCCGGCCAACGAAAGCTCATACATCTCTTCATAAGAAATTTTATGTATCTTTCTC
>JAISCJ010000008.1 GCA_031265645.1 Holosporales bacterium
ATTCATGCTGTTGCGGCAGACAGAAAAGCTGGAAAATGCAGTGGGGAGCTAGGCTGCTTAGCATCATCTCAAATCACCCTTGGAATGTGTTATAGAGATGGAGTTGGTGCACCCGTAGACTTGCAAAAAGCGATGCACTACTTTTTGCAAGCTGCCGAATTAGGCCATATGCCATATTATTACAATACGTGTGCAGCTATCGTAGAGTTGAAGGCTCAAGAAGGTAAAGAAGAAGAAGCAGAGCATAGTCTGGCTCTATTCCGTCAAAATGCGAGATATCAGAGTAGCCAGTTTGCGCGGTTTGTTAGTAAAAAAAATACCTCTTTTTTGGAACATGCACAATGACTAGATTATATCTTACATGTCCCACGATATGTATGTGATAATCGGCACAGATTTTTAGTATTTAAAAAGACGCAGAATGAACTTCGTGACCACGACTCCTAGTCCATCAGGTCGAACTAAGGCAATTATGTCGATATACGAATGGTTTGCAAGAGATTGTGGTTGTGCGCCATTCTACGACGTAAACAGCGATGAATTTGAGTCGATCGCTAAAAAAGCATACTCTGAGCGCGTAGACAACGCGGAGTTGTATCCTCAAAATGTCCGTGCTCCTTTCTTTATTCGTATGATTGGACAATCTGGAAGCGGTAAAACTTCACAATTATACGAAGCCGCAAGGGAAACAGCGGGGCACGGATTCGTTTCTGTTAATGTCGGATGCTTTGCGAAATTTCATCCTGAATATGATCGAATCAAAAACGAATTCGGAATCAATTCAATTCGAGAAAAAACAAACGGATTCGCGCTATTATTACTGTTTCGCGTAATGGAGATGTTGATAGAGCACAAGTACAGCATATTGTTGGATTTAACGGTTTTAGACCACAGATTTGAATCGTACTTTTCGCAGTTGATATATCCAGATTATTCCGAAATTTATAATGTATTGGCTGTTCCAAGGGCACTGTCAGATAAGTTTATTCAAAAACGACAACAACAAGAAGGACGCATAGTAAGTCAATCTAGTGCAGATTATTTTTTTGAAAAGTTAGTTGCGTCACTACGGCAATTAGAAAGCCAAGAGAAGGCCAATAGGCGCTTTGTGCTATGGAATGCCTACTCTGACGAAAATATTGCGAATGTGAGTTCACTGAAAGAAGACTTTTTTCTAAAAATTAAGTCAGAGCACGAGAAAAGCGCAGTTGACATTCCTCTAAAAAATCCTGCGGAGCTTCTGCAAGCCAAAAAGCATTTTTTTGAAAAGCTGACATATTTTGATAGCTATTTGAAAAAAGAAGACTTTTTAGCCATTCTTCTTGCGGAGTGGTGCGAATCCAAATATTTCCCCCCGAAACATGGCTCTTTTGAAGATTTCGTAGCAAGCATCAAAATGACACAAATCAATACAGGTTGGACGAATTTTGTCTTTGACATAGAGCTTGATGGAATCAACTACATTGCAAGGTTCCCGAGAGGCGCTTGTTTTTCGCGTGCGATGAAGGTTGATGTTGCTGCGAGTAACTTTGTAAAAAGCACAAGTGATTTGAAAATTGCAGATGCTAAAATTCATTTTAGTGGCCTGCGTCCCTTCTCAATTCACCCTAAAATTTCTGGGCGCGTGCTGTCTTCAACGGCGGACTTCGATTCAAAACAAGTTGACGCTTTTGGGAAGCAAATCGCAATGTTTTTTGTAAAAATCCACAATATTGCCCCCCCACGCAATTTGCAACGAAGGCTGTCGGTCTTTTTGCGAGATGTTATGAGCGAAGTTCCTTTTTACAAAGGGTTTTCAGCTATAGATCGACTAGAACATGCAGAAAATGAAATGCGCCTGATGGCTGTTCATGGGGATCTAAACATTGGGAATATTATCGTGAATGATAATTTAGAAATAGTTGGATTTTTAGATTTTGCATTCTTTGGCATGTCTGTCCCCGAAGCAGATTTGGCTCGCATAACTTGTCGAATAAGCACGGAACTATTTGACTCAATTATTGCACATTATGAGCGCATATCCGGGCGCACATTGTACCGACCGCGGTTGCTTGAAATGGTCGACATGTGGGTAGATATCGAACGGAACTACATTGAGTTCATGGCGCAAACAATGCCCGACGTCAAACTTTAAATTCGACCCAGCTGTGGGTTTTAACTATTCAAGAGCGGCTGTGCTGCCTTGACTGTGTGAATGAGACTTCGACCTGAATCTCTTGGCTCGGATCAAGTTGAAGAGGCCGTTCAATTTTAAAAAATGAATGCTCATTCGGCAAAACAGCAGACAGGTTCGGTGAATAGTCCCATGTAGTTAACAGCTTTGGGGTTTTTGTCGAAAAGATCTTTACACGCAAAGGGGATACCTCCAAAGTAGAATCTTTATTGTTCACAATCTCCCCGACTATTGTAATTTTTGACGATGCTCCATCTTTGGCGAAAGAATAACTGACCCTTTCCAGAGATAACTGGTCTGCAGCAATTCCGACATTTTTATCAACGGGGCTTTTCCACAAGTTCAACACTTCATTTTTGTGTTGATATGAAAAATACACTGCGGCAATTGTTGCTGCACCTACGAAAGAAATAAACCATTTTAAACCACTTCCGAAATTCAATTTTCTTAGCTCGTCTTTTTCTTCTGTTATTACAGGAATTTTTATTGCAGGATAATCAGTTTCTTTATAATCAGGAAGTATTGGCGGCAGAATTTTGCTTTTACTGGGTTCTTTCGAAAAAGGAATTATGACGGGAGCCTTCCCTCCCTCGGAAATCGCAAAGCAAGAAGTGTTTGCTGAATCCTCTGGCATCTGCTTTTCATGGGGTTTGTGCATTTCAATGGATTTGTTAAGGTCGCAAATTTGTTCCTGTGCTACAAGCTTGTTATCTATAACCAATTCCAATTTTGTATCGTCGACGGATTCATTCAATGGGACCATGTCGTTTTTTCTTTTTTGCTTCAGCAATGGCTTCCTTTTAAACAAACGCCACCTTTCCTTTGAGTTATACGTCGTCTTGTTAGTTGATGCAGATCCAGACGCCCATAGGGTTAACACGCGTTCGGACACGGACTCTGGATCTTTTACATAACCAGGCTTGTCCAATAATCCCGCGGGAGTGCCGCCATCATCATGCGACTCATCTGAAACGCCCTTATTATGAAAATCATGAAAACCTTGATCTTTGTGCATTTTTTCCCCCCTATTAGGAATCTCCATCAAAAATTTGAAGCGTCTCGATCGGCGTTTCGCCACATATTCATCTTCTACGAATTTTTGATTTTTTTCTATTGGGTAAAATGAACCAGTTTCTACGAATTTGCTGTCAACGTTCGTGAAAACGATAGCTCGATTTTCAGAGGGCGAATATTCCATCTTATTTGGAGTGACAAAAGATGGAAGAGAGGTACACAATCCGTGCACCTGATGATTCTTTTTTATTTTTGACTGATTCTTCAATGAAGCCTCGTTTACGTAGTTATCTCCGTTTGGTGTTTTATTTTGTTGCTCGTTTGGTGAAGACCGTTTAGGCAATACTCGCTTATATGAATAATTAGGCGTTGTTTCTTTTTCTTCTATTGTCCCCAATCGTAAAAAGCTTGTTGGTTCCTCGTTTCTATGCTCAGATTGAACAGTACGTTCAGTGCAGTTCGGCGCCTGTGCTCGAGACCCCATAAAACTTGTTTTATGAGAATCCGCATCAATACTCCTGCCATCAATTCTTTTTACTTTTGTAGATGCAGTCAGGTGAGGAGGACGCCCTCGCTTTGCATATGCGATTGTATCTATTTGTGGTTTCTTCGGAAAAAAATTTTCTCCAAATTTTCCGTCTAAAACTTCCAAATTTCGTGGATCTCTGAGGATTAGTGCGAGTTGATAATCAAAAGATTCATGGTCTTTTTCTTTCGTCGACTTCTTCTGCAACTCATCAACATCACCGTTGTGAAGCGTTGATTCATGATTGTCGGAGACAGGCAATACGGCATTAATCGGGGCAAGCCGCAGCTGGTTCTCCGTTATTTCAACGGTGGGCGTATCTTTTCCAGTTGCGTCATCGCTGATTTTTGAATCATCCAATACGTTCAAATCCGACGACGCCAAACTCGGTTCGGAATACGCAAAATTCTGTCTAGGCATGTCGTATTGCAGATCATTAAACTCCGCCATAATTTTGCGAAGTTCTTCGACATTTTTTTCTCTGTTTTCATCATTGGAATCGGATAGTGCTGAATACCACCAGCGGTGCTTGCATTGCGTGCACTCAAACCACCAGCCTTCGCCTTGTTCTATTTTTTGCGCCCGCGGTAGAATGCCTACGTGCAACGCGACCGAGCAATTCGGACAGCAGACGGTGATTCCACTGAATTCTTTCGCAGAATGCATAATCACCACCTAGAGCAGAGAGGTGTTACACCAATCTCTGTGCACAAAATAAAAGTCCCACGAAATAATCGATACTCAGCTGTTCTGCACCTTGCGGTCCCTGCCCTATTTCTCGGCCGTCCAGCTTGCTGCATCAACCTCTACCACCCAGGATCAGGCTCCCCAGCGCTATCTAATACCCCCAGCACCCAGCTTTTCAACAAGGTAGCCTGCGCTACTCAGCATCCTCATAATCATCATCGTCATCAACGGAGGAGAACACCGGC
>JAISCJ010000018.1 GCA_031265645.1 Holosporales bacterium
GTTGTTTCGTCTGATTTCCAGAATTCAGATTTCGCGTCAGCCAGCCCAGTCCCGCCGAGAAATTTGTCTAACATTGCGAAAATGCAAAAGACTCTTTTCAAAGTCAGTGCAGGCATATGGCCGGCGTCATCCCTTCTTTTTAGCATGACGTAGTTTACGTCGTTGGCTGAAACGGCCGCCTTAAACGACCGCGCTGGCGTCTCTGGCCTATCGGGCAATTTTCTTCCTCTCGAACTTTTTAGTCAATTAAATTATGCCATGGTAATTGTTAACGTCGAGTTAATTGCGTTTATTATGTCTACTCTTTGGGATTTCTGCACGAAAAGTTTGTTGGCCCAAAAAATGCTGGCATGTGAATTTGAAGTTTGGTACAAGAAATGAGATCAAACGTTTTTTGAGAATTATGTTATGAAAATTAAATCTTTTGTCTTTTTATCAGGCTTGTTGCTAAGCGAAAGCTCAACATATTAGATCCGCTCATGGTTAATCGGTTTAAGCGGTCATAACGCAGAATACGAGATTTGCTCCATTTCAAAAATCTATTATGATTGGGCAAGGTGCAGATTCCACAACCCAGCAGCCACCATCATGAATGAATCATCCTGATTTCGCCTGTTTCTGTATATATCAGACGTCGCTTTATAGCGTTTTATTTTACTATTGCATGTTCCACAAATATGTCTTTAATGTCTGGGAAAGCTTTCATGAATTCTTCAACGGAGTGAATCTGACGCTTCGGCATCTCCACGGTTCGACCAAGAGTTTTCTCCAATACAGGCAAAAACTTTTTAGTCCACGCGAAAGCCGCACTTCGAACTGCGCCAAAGAAGGCTCCTGCTACGTCATATGTCAGATAAACTTTTACGTAAAAAAGTATGTAAAAGAGCTTGTCCGCAGGCGTTTCTAGAATACTTTTGTCTCCACCACCATACGCACGCTGCCGTGGTTTTGATGTCGCAATTTCGATTAAGATGCGCGTAAAGGTCAAAAGCAAAATTTCAAATTCTTGCGCGGGAACCCCGGTTAACGCCTTCAATAGGCGTGGATTGTTTAGAATTCGTCGCAGATCTAGCATGTTTCTCCAAATAATGTCTCAAGCAATCTGTTTATAGCATTTTCACCTAATCACGAACAGGTCTAAGTATTAACCTTCCAATAATGTCTGTCTATCTCCAGAATTAATTATCGACAAACGCATAGCTTTTACGTACAATATTCTGACGAACTGGAACAGACATTATTGGAAGATTAATAATACCGGCGTCTACTCTCGTAACTTGAGCGAGTTCCGGTAGAACTAAAAGGCCGTAGCAGGTTGTTAGCTTTCGCACATTTCGCTTGGGTTAAATTCAAATATCATGTCTTTCCATAGTTCGTACTTTTCAGGGGGCAATGGCAAAGGACTGCACTCTGGATCAAGCACTGCACGCAATGCGCACTCTGCTGCGATACGAAAATCCGCATCTCGTTCAAACCTGCTTTGGTCAATGATAATCGCCTTCTTGACTTTGCAATCTGGCGTGATTGACAAGCGAATTTCGACAACAATCTGACTTGCTTTCTCATGTCCGCTTGGCATGTTCCAGAAATTTTTCATGTGCTGATTGAGTCTGTCGATATCTGTTCCTGTCAACACATTACCCAAAGTTTCAGCTGGTGCGCCCTTTTTTAATTTACCGTTCCCTGATTTTCCCAAAAAATCGCTAATGGATTGCACTGCACTTCCTTTTTTGGCTAGGTCGATTTTTGCCTTGGCCACACCGCGAGAAGATTTCGACGATGCCGGTGTTTTTTTTTGATCCGCTTTTTTTGTTGTGGCACTTACTTTCTTCGCAGAGTCTTTATTCTCAGGCGGATTTTTCTTAGGCGGATTTGATCCGGATTTCTTCGCAGGAGGCGTTTGCCGTGCAGGTTTTGACGGTATGGTAGGGGCAGGATTGGCTTTCTGTGGCAAATCAGGAGCTGTTTTAGCATTGACTGGCTTAACTTCGGTTGAAGGTGCCTCTTTTAACGTTGGTGCTTCTCCTGGTTTTAAATTCTTAGTGGCAGAGTCTTTATTTCTCCGAACAGACTGAGGTCCAATCGCAGGAGCTGCGCTATTCGGTCCAATTTTAATAAAGTCAACGACCACATGGCGTGTGACCGGAGGCGTAAAAGGTTTTTTTCGATAATGCGCCTGCGTTAAAAGGACAAGTGCCACTAAAAAGTGAAGACTTGCAGATACAAGCGCCGCTTGAGGCATTGTCAACATGTTAAAAAGGTAGTAAAAAACGCCCGTATGCGTAATTCTATAAAAAGGCAAGCTCAAAA
The DNA here is from genome assembly GCA_031265645.1 of Holosporales bacterium. Taxonomy (GTDB): domain Bacteria; phylum Pseudomonadota; class Alphaproteobacteria; order BNTO01; family BNTO01; genus JAIRNK01. The sequence goes on from JAISCJ010000018.1 coordinate 2,311, forward strand.
GTAAGCTTCAATTAATTGTCAGACCAACTCTCATGACGAGGAACTCGTTGCAATATGCAAAAAATAGCTGAAGGCTCAATGAATTCGAGGCGAGCATGGCAGGCGTTTGCAAGCTATAGGCTCCCATATGAAACACAGGATTATTTCAGGGCCAAAAACCCTGCGTTTACGATGTGATTGTCAAAAATTACACATTCTGGTATGCTTCGCATGTAGAGCTTAGGAGTTGAACCTATTATATGAGGAAGTCAATAGTTTTTACAATTTTAGCTATAATGAGTGAATGCAATATATTTGGAATGAAATTCTTTCCTGATATCACGTATGATAAGTCTGAGACATCCGCTTCAAGTTTGGCGTATGGGCGTGCATGCATCGAAAGTTTAAATTCTGCAAGTGGATCCTTAAGTGGAGATTCAATTAGACGAGATTTTAATTATTTCAGCTCGGTTGTCGAGCCTAGGTCCGAATTTATGAAATCTATTCAAGACGTGCTTTTTTCTGCTGGACAGTTCTATATGATGAAGTCATCTGATAAAGACGTGCTTTCGCAGTTAGGCAATACGTCAGATGATTTCACTCGCTTAAATGAAGTTGCAGCACAATGTCTAGGTACATCGCATGTCAATATTGCACCGATTATAAATCACTTTATGTCGCAAGTCAGGAATATTAGAGAAAGCGATTTACGCTAATAATTTGCGTTCGTGATCACTGTTCTTGTATGTTTCAGTTGTGATTGGTCAATCTGAAAAAGAGAGATTTTTCGAACCTTTCCCCCACTCAATTTACTTCACTGTCATTAATGTGAGATACTGCGCAAGAAATTAAACTTGCGCACTTGTACGTGTACTCGGTCTTGTATCCCCAATCGTTAAAAGAGTTGGTGCCAGAAGCATAGAGCGACGAAGCAACAAACTTTTTACGATTGGGATACATCAAGAGCGCGGACACGAAGGAAGAGCGCGCTTGCTCGTTGAGGAGAGACGTATGGCGCAGTTCGCACTTAGAAACGGAGAAATTCTGCAATTGGAAGGAATTGTCACTGGAAAAGATGTTGCCCGGCACTTAGGACTGGACAAAACTGCGGTTTTAACCCAAACAAATGGTGTTACTCGTGATTTAAGTGATGAAATTCCAGAAGGCGCCCAGATAGACATTTTAACTATAAAATCTCCTTTGGCACTGGATATATTGCGTCATAGCACTGCGCACCTTTTGGCATATGTGGTAAAAACTTTATTTCCTGAAGCTAAACTCGGCGTAGGGCCAACTACCGAGAGTGGTTTTTTCTATGATTTTCAAGTCGAACAGCCATTTGCTCCTGAATACATAGAAAACATAGAGAAAAAAATGCATGAGGTCGTTGAACAGGATATTGAATTCGAAAAAATTCAAATGCCAAAAGACGATGCCTTAAAAATTTATGAAGGGCTAGGCGAAATTTTCAAGATTGAGCTGCTAAAAGGCATCTCGGACGAAACTGTTTCTGTATATAAGCTTGGCGATGTCTACGATTTGTGTAGAGGTCCGCACTTCCCTTCCACAAAACTTCTCGGAAAAGCGTTTAAAATAACGACGTCCTCAGGTTCATATTGGAAAGGAGATAGCAGTAAAGAATCTCTTCAGCGCGTGTCGGGAATTGCATATCCGAACAAAGATGAACTTGCTGCACATTTCACGCGTATGGAAGAAGCCGCCAAACGAGACCATAGAAAAATTGGTGTTGAGCTTAACCTCTTTCATATACAAGATGTTGCGCCAGGATCCATCTTTTGGCACACAAAAGGCTGGACGCTGTATAGAACGTTGAAGAGCTTTATTCGTAGCAAAATTGAACAAGATGGTTATAAGGAAGTGAAAACGCCTGTGCTAGTTGACCGAGTTTTGTGGGAAAAGTCCGGGCATTGGGAAAAATTTAAAGAAAATATGTTTATTACAGAGTCTGCAGAAGAAGAGCGAGTAATGGCATTAAAGCCAATGAACTGCCCTTGCCATGTTCAAATATTTAATCAAGGTGTTGTTAGCTACAGGGATTTACCGTGGAGGATGGCAGAGTTTGGTTCATGCCATCGGTTCGAGCCGTCTGGAGCGTTGCATGGCTTGATGCGCGTGCGTGGGTTTGTTCAGGATGATGCCCATATCTTTTGCACCAAGGAACAAATTGTTAGCGAGACGAAAAAGTTTTGTGATCTATTGCGCAGCATCTATAAAGCACTGGGATTTGAATCATTTTTCGTAAAGTTTTCTGATCGACCAGCTAAGCGCGCAGGAAGCGACGAGATTTGGGATATTGCAGAAAAATCCCTTCGCGATGCAGCAACGGCGGCTGGTCTAGACTATGCGTTGAACCCTGGCGAAGGCGCTTTTTATGGACCCAAACTAGAATTTGTCTTAAAAGATTGCCTTGGACGAGACTGGCAGTGCGGAACTCTACAAGTTGACTTTGTATTGCCTGCTAGGTTGGACGCACATTATGTAACTGAAAATGGAACAAGGGAGCATCCCGTTATGCTGCATAGAGCAGTTTTGGGCTCAATGGAGCGATTCATTGGGATATTGATTGAGCAATATGCTGGGAAATTTCCAACGTGGTTAGCTCCTGTTCAGGTCGTTGTCGCAACAATCACTGAAGAGGCAAATTCGTTTGCGGAAACGTTGTATAAAAGATTACAAAATAACGAAATTCGCGCAGAAATCGATATTCGGAACGAAAAAATTTCGTACAAAGTTCGAGAGCATGCTACCCAAAAAATTCCGTATATTTTTGTTGTTGGGAAAAGCGAGATTGAGAATAATTCGGTTTCGGTGCGATTCGGTTCCGATACGAAAGTGCTTACCATAAACGAAGCAATCAGCATGGTAAAAGAAGACATTAGCATCATATCTTTAACTAAGGATCCGTTATAGCTCCCTTGAAAAAGGGTGAACGCTCTGGTAATAAAAATCAAATGTTCATCTTCTAAGTTATATTATGGCTTACAGTACAGATTTTAGAGAAAGA
>JAISCJ010000050.1 GCA_031265645.1 Holosporales bacterium
TTTTAGTAGTGCATAAAAAGATGAAAATCGTTATTTGTGAGCAATCTCAAGGCTTTCAGAGGCCTGACGGATAGTGTCGGGTAGGCCACAGGAGTTTCACCTATAGCCCCCCACAGATCCGTACGTGATAGTCTCCCATCATACGGCTCTTGTTATTCCCTCACCCGGTTGCCACCTAGCGCCCAGTGTGTAAATATTAACATCCTACTAATGTCTCTCTTCGCCATTGCATGATACCGCATCAGCTGTTGCAGTTCACATTTTGAAGATACGACATTACTAGAAGCTCAATATTCGGAATCCGACTTTTTTAACGATTGTTCTATTAGATTTCTTGGACGCGTCGAGAAAAAAGGATTAGAACTTTGTGCAGGAGCCTGTTTTTTCAACTTAGGCAAGGCGTTGGGATAGTCAATCACTGGCGTATACGATTTTCCCGGTGCTACATTTCGGACAGATCTTTTAAGCGGATTAACATTCGAACAGGGGATGACAGATACCCTAGTTAATTCTGCATTACGAGCTATATTCTCACATCTTAATAAAGGTAATGGGTTGCTGCCGTGCATGTCAGACAGTCCTGAGCCACATAGAACAAGCATTGCTGTCATTATTTTTTTAGTCGTCATAGAACCTTAAAGAAATATCAAATGTCTGGGGGCATGGTAGCACATCCTGACTCAAAAATATTCAGCTATCACACTTATTGTTTAGTATTTTTGTCGCGAAGAAGAAATGCAGGGATGTCCACGGAGTCTTGATCTACCGCGTCTGGCCTTTGAGCTCCTTCATAATTCGCACGTCGGCTAGACCTCGTCAAGCGTTCAAGCAAAGATGGGCGCCTTGTTTGCTGAGGTACGTTATTTTGGTACGGATAACGTCCTCCGTTTTGTCCTGACGCTGCATTTTGCGGAACGCCATTCCTTTGGGAGGGCACAATTTCCTCAACATATCTGCGAGGAGGTTCTTCTTGCGAATATTCTTCACTCACAAACGCACAATTCTCGTGTGCAGGAGCTTCTTCCAATTCGGAAGGAGGCGCAGCATATAAATTATTGTGAGCTGAGAATGCATGCGCTCCAAACGATTTGCGCAACATGTTACCAACGCCTAACAATGGTTCGTCTTTAGGTGCTACTGGCTCAGGCTCAGCAAGCCGTTCCTCTTCTGCTCCTAAACCAATGCCTGTTGCGACAACTGAAACACGAATCCGCCCTTCAAGACGTTCATCAAACGTTGCGCCAAAAATAATATTTGCGTCATTATCAACATCTTCACGGATTCGATTCGTTGCTTCGTCAACCTCGAATAGAGTCATATCCTTTCCGCCTGTAATGCTGATCAACACGCCCTTCGCACCTTTTAGCGACACATCGTCCAATAGTGGATTAGCTATTGCTGCTTCCGCTGCGTCAACGGCACGTCGCTCGCAATCAGATTCTCCGGTTCCCATCATTGCGTTACCCATTTCCGCCATCACTGCTTTTACGTCAGCAAAGTCCAAGTTGATCAGCCCTGGCATGATCATTAAATCGGTTACGCCACGGACGCCAGAGTACAATACTTCATCAGCCATTTTAAATGCATCAGAGAAAGTAGTTTGTTCGTTAGCGACCCTGAAAAGGTTCTGATTGGGAATTATGATTAACGTATCAACGTGGCGCTTCAATTCGATTACGCCTCGTTCCGCCGACATCGCTCTCTTCGCGCCTTCGAAATAAAATGGCTTTGTTACGACTCCTACGGTTAAAATTCCTGCGTCACGAGCTATTCGCGCAATGACAGGGGCCGCACCGGTTCCAGTTCCTCCGCCCATTCCCGCGGTAATAAATACCATGTTGCTTTCTTTTATTCGGGGCAAAATGTCCGATGCAGATTCCTCCGCAGCGCCTTGTCCTACGTCAGGCTTAGACCCTGCACCAAGCCCCTTTGTTATGTTTGGGCCGAGTTGTATTCTGCATGCTTCTTCAACGAGAGATTGATTCAAAGATTGAGCATCCGTGTTGGCAACAAGGAAGTCGACCCCTTCTAACTGGGCTCGAATCATATTATTGACAGCGTTGCAGCCCGCCCCGCCAACTCCAATTACTGTAATCCGTGGGCGAAGGCTAAAGTCTCCCGGCATCGCACTGCTCCTCAAAGCTATTCCATTCTGGCGCATAGTGCATTGTATTACGAAAATGTATTCAACAAAAGATAATCTGCGATTTCATTCGTAATGCGACGTATCTTTGCGTGCAGCAGCATGTATTATACCCAATCATGTATTGGTCACCAAGATATGAGATGAAACCAAAAGCCGGATGCCTTAGTATTGCTTGCTTTGCGAATTGGCGGGATTATACCCAAGCGCCAAAAGATTCCCACTTCGTCGTCGGGTACCCATCAAACAAGTTTAATGGGATCTCACTCCGAGTCTCCTTTTGGTAATTCTTTTTGCGCTTGGGGATATGAAGAAGGTAACTTTGGGCATGATTGGTGCTGCCGCCTCGATTTCGGCTTGTAATTGTGAAATTGTACAGGATGACGCATTTTTTTGTAGGGTGATGGAACTTATAGCAGTCAAATTTTAACGAAACTTGATGCAGAATCCATTTCTCGTCCACAAAGCACGGAAGATATGGACGATGTGTCTTGTGGATCAGAGGACAGTTCTGAGGAAATTGATGCACGTGTTCTTTGGCATGCTAAAAAACGGACAACATTTCGAGCAAGCGCGGCCTTTGCATAGCAGCACTCGCTAGAAAAACTAGACTTGAGACACGTTTTTTAATGTTTTTGTGCTATACAATACCGTTTATTCGTCGCTAATTTTCAACGCCGCAATGAACGCGCTTTGAGGAATATCAACATCCCCAACTTGGCGCATCCTCTTTTTTCCAGCTTTTTGCTTGTCCAGCAGCTTGCGCTTTCTTGTAATGTCACCACCGTAACATTTGGCAAGCACGTCTTTTCTTAATGCGGAAATCGTTTCTCTTGCAATAATCTTGCCGCCAATTGCAGCTTGAATCGCAATTTTGAAGAGCTGCTTAGGAATCAAATCCTTCAGCTTTTCACACAATGCGCGCCCGCGAGATTCGGAACGAGCGCGGTTTACGATCATTGAAAGCGCATCCAAAGGCTCTCCATTTACAAGAATTGAGACTTTCACAAGATCACCTTCCTTGTATCCATCCAACGTATAGTCAAGAGACGCGTATCCACTGCTTACAGATTTTAGGCGATCGTAAAAATCATACACAACTTCATTTAACGGCAGCCGATAAACGACCATAACGCGATTCCCTACATAATTTATGTCGACTTGCTCCCCGCGTCGTTCTGTACATAACCCTAGAATCGCGCCGAGATGCTCATCTGGAACAAGAATTGTCGCCTTGATCCACGGCTCCTCAATTAACTCGATCTTCACAACATCCGGCATATCTACTGGATTATGCAAATCAATGATTGTTCCGTTATTCATGTGAATTTTGTACACCACACTTGGGGCGGTCGTAATCAAGTCCAAGTTGAACTCACGTTCAAGCCTTTCTTGCATAATTTCAAGGTGCAACAACCCTAAAAAGCCGCAGCGAAATCCATACCCAAGGGCGCCTGAGTGTTCTGGTTCGTATACGAAGCTTGCATCGTTCAGGTGAAGTTTTTCCAAGCTGTCTCTAAGTTTTTCAAATTCATCCGCGTCTGCTGGAAATAGGCTGCAAAACACGACAGGAATGGACGGACGAAAGCCCTTGAGAGGTTGAAATGCGAGGCACCGCTCGTCTGTGATTGTGTCTCCAACACGACAATCAGCGACCTGTTTTATGCCTGCAGTGATGTACCCGACCTCACCCGGAAGCAACATGTCTGCATCTACGCGCTTAGGAGTAAAGTAGCCGACATGTCCTGCGTCGTACGTTGCGCCCGCCTCCATCATGCGAATTTTTTGATCTTTGTGCAAAGTTCCTTGGATAATGCGCACAATTACGATCACTCCAGCGTATGCATCATACCAACTGTCGACAAGCAACGCTTTGAGCGGCAAATCTTGCAGTTGTTCATTTTCGCGCGCTGGGAGGATTTGATCACCAATGTCAACTTCAGATACACTTGGAGGAGGTAATTTATGAACGATTGCTTCCAAAACGTCTTTTATTCCAAGGCCAGTTTTGGCAGAAATCATTACAGCATTGCTTGTATCCAATCCCGTCACTTCTTCTATTTGGCGTGCGACTCGCTCAGGTTCAGCTGCAGGAAGGTCAACCTTATTCAATACGGGAACAATTTCATGATTGTTCTCAATTGCGTAATAAATGTTCGCAAGCGTCTGAGCTTCTACACCTTGGCTCGCATCCACTACCAAAATGGATCCCTCGCATGCGGCCAATGAGCGGCTAACCTCATATGAAAAGTCCACGTGTCCAGGTGTGTCGATTAAGTTCAGCACGTATGTCTGGGAATCGTCCGCTTTGTAAATAAGTCTGACTGTTTGAGCCTTTATCGTGATGCCACGCTCTCGCTCAATGTCCATGGAGTCCAAAACTTGCGTTTTCATTTCGCGAGCGTCAAGCGCACCACAGAACTCAATCAATCTGTCTGCAAGCGTTGACTTTCCGTGGTCAATGTGGGCGATTATCGCAAAATTCCGAATGTGTTTCATTTATAACTTACGAGCTTCACTTGGCACTTCATTCTTGAAAGTACCACTGAATCTGCATTCCGCAAACTATTAAGTTTCTAATAATGTCTGTATATTCTTGCAATTAAATTATGTTAATTTCCTAAGCTGGCGGAGACAGACATTAGTAGAATGTTAATACTATGGGGCAAAATCACATTGCATCATCGTTAGCGTTTACACTTGCTGCAGCATTTACGACAGCCAAACAACCCTTTTAGCTTTTGGTCGACTTTATCTGCACCGTACTTCCAGCAAAGGATTCCATACATATTAAGGGCAATAAATATAATGTTCTGCACGCCTTGCCAGTAAATTTCCTTATAAAAATTCACTCCGGCCCACAGCACATTGCAAATTGCCCAAATGATGAATCCCGACGCTTTTTGGCGGCTATTAAGCACTGTGCCAATTGTGTTCACAACCAATATTCCAAATGTTACTGCTTGAAATGCATCTATGGACATAACATGACCCTCCATAACACGAAAAAAATGCACTCGAGACGATTCGAACGTCCGACCTTTGCCTTCGGAGGGCAACGCTCTATCCAGCTGAGCTACGAGTACTTAACGAATTAAAGCTATCTACCTAATTCCAAAAGCACAATAGTTTTTTTTGTGCCCTGTGGTTCATCTACTTTGATATGGGCAACACCTTCACCCAAATGCCCTATTTTTGTATGCTTTTTAATGGCCTTAACTATATTTTTAAATTATGGTTAAAAACTGGTTGTCAAATACCATACATCATGGTACCTTTCCATTGTGTTGGTTTAGTTTCGGTTCGTTGTATGAATAAGTCAATAGTTTTCACAATTTTAGCTACCATGTGTGAGTGTAGTATATTTGGAGTGAGTTACATTAATAATATAGAAAATGTAACGTATCACATAGAAGATGTAACGTATCCCATAGAACATCCTGTCGGAAATTTAGGGGGTGTCGATAATTCCATTCTACGATCTCCGATGGAGATAGTTTTTGTGTGCAATTCTTTACCCAACATGAAGCTAGAGGGTTTCGGCTTGCGCTCGTTTACCGAATTAGTATCTAGGTATAGTTGTTCTTTCCTTAATTGTCCAATGTATAGCAAATCCGATAAACAACTACTAGTTGATGCCGTTTTTAGCGTGATTTCTTTGTGTTCAAATCAGAATGGAAATGTACTATACTCTCTAGTTAACGAATGGCTAGAGCTTTTGAATCCACAAACTGACGTCTATTCGCAAATCCGTGATTACGCAGCGCAGTTGAATCAGAACGACGGGCAGATTACAAACGATAGCATTGGACTTTCGAACCGTGCGGATTCACCTCTAGATGAATGGATGAATACATTTCAAGGTTCGGCTGTTGAAGGTTTGTCAAACGATGATTTTCTTGCGTAATCATTCTTCTTAACAAGGTTTTTGACGTTATAGCTAAACCACTTTAAAACGATTCACATTTACGTTCTAAACCTATTCACTTTTGGCTGGTTTCGTGTGAATTACTTCATGTGGTTTGGCTGTTAAGCGCCTACTAATGTTTGTCGATTCTTGCTTTTAAATTATGCGATTTTTTTAGTTGGCGGAGACAGACATTAGTAGAATATTAATAGCATAAGCTTAATCTAAGCAAGCCATTTCTGAGTTGATATTCTTGATAAATTTTTTCTAACGAAGCCCTGCTTAATCATTAATTATCAAATCGGGGGCGTCGACAGCTTTCATCCCAATAATGTTATAGCCGCAATCAACGTAATGCACATCTCCTGTCACGGCGGATGAAAGATCGCTCAGCATGTAAAGCCCAGCTTTTCCAACTTCTTCGACCAGGACATTCCTTCTAAGAGGGGAATTATTTTTATTCCAGTTCATAATGTAGTGAAAATCGCCTATGCCCGACGATGCTGCTGTGCGGATTGTTCCAGAGGAAATTGCATTCACACGAATGTTTTGAGGGCCAAGGTCCGCAGCTAAATATCTAACACTGGATTCAAGGGCAGCCTTTGCGACACCCATCACGTTGTAATGAGGAATAACTCGGTTAGCGCCTAAGTAAGTCAATGCAAGAATCGATCCACCATGCGGCATAAGTGCGCTCGCTTCCTTGCAAATTTCGGTCAACGAAAAGCACGATATTTCCATGGTCTTCAAAAAATTTTCTCTAGTTGTATCAACATACCGTCCTGTAAGCTGGTGCCGATCGGAAAAAGCAATCGCGTGCAGGACAAAGTCAATTTCGCCCCATTGCTCTTTTATTTGGCTAAAAGCTTGGTGAATATCGCCCGGCTCAGATACATTGCACTTTACTATTGGGCTATCTGGCTGAATGGTCTCGGCTAGCGATGTAACTCTTTTCAGAATCGCTTCATTCGGATAGGTGAATGCAATCTTTGCGCCTTCTTTGTGAACAGCTTCGGCAATAGCCCAAGCTATAGAGGCATCATTAGCCACACCCATTATCACGCCGCGCTTGTTCTTCATCAGATATTGAGACACTACGCTTCCTTCGTAAGACACGCAATTTAGTAACAATCTAAACCATGGATGCCCGATTTGCAATGCTTCGGCTCGTCGTCCAAGGTGCCTCAAGTAAGATTTATTAGATTTGACGACACTTCAAAGCAAAAGACATCCTAAATTGCTAGAATCACTTTTTTCACGTTCTATCACGACTTGACATTCTACTTCACGTAAAGCGACACAACCCTTGAAGATGTTTTTGCCAACTACTTTTACATTGGGCAGTGATGCTTTCGCGAGGATCCTGCAGCCGGAAAAAGCTAAATCGCCAACGTCTGTGGCACTAGGAAATGATACGTTCACGAGGTCATTGCAATTGGAGAAAGCCCCCGTACCAATTGTTTCGACATTAGGGCAGAAGACCGAAACTAAGGCGCAATGTGAAAAAGCACCGCATCCAATGTCTCTGGCATCGCAACAATTAACCATCGTTAGAGCGCGACATTGAGTGAATGCGTGGCTGCCAATGATAGTAACAAGCGGAAGCATTGCTTCTCCTAAAGCTATGCAATCGGAGAAGGCGAAAGCGTCAATTTGGGTAGCATTGGGAATTGACACAGTCCGGAGAGAACAACAGCCGCTGAAGGCATATCTGCCAATTAATTGAACGTTAGTAAGCTCTATCGAGTTTAAGGCACAGCAAAAACTGAATGCACCGGGAAAAATGCGGTGCCTAAAGAATCCGCCGGAAAAAATTTTGGTAGCATTTGGGAAGTATGTCTCAATCAAGGTACTGCAATTGGAAAATGCGCCGGGACAAATTTCTATAACATGGGGAAATGATACGCTCGCTAATATCAAGCATCCGTTGAAGGTGAAATTGCCAATGCATATTGCGTCAGGAATTAACGCTTTTGTGAGATTGTTGCCGCCGTTGAACGCATTGTCCCCGATTCCCGTGGCTTTATGAATTTCTACTTCTTCAAGGCAACAAAAAAATCGATCTCTCTGATTCCAACAAAAACATTCCTCTGAAATTTCGCAGTTGCCCCAATTCATAATGATTATTTTTTTCAAACGTGCTTCGTTTTTTACAAGATTAGACAACTGCGTACGCTGATCTGCATTTAGCCCGATATTGCTGTCAAAAGATCCGAAAAGTTGTAGATTCTTGAATAAATTAATATTTACACTGTCAGGAATATTGTCGCCTATAAAATACAATTCTTCTATGTTCTCAAAACCAGAAATCGGAAGATTGCAGCCATCATAAACAATCAATGTCTTTTTTCGATCTATCAGCTCATTCAAATTCACGCGATTTTTCGCCAGGTGCGCATCAAAATTAGGATGCATTTGAGGAAGAGCAGCGACCGGATATGCAGAAGCCATATGAATAGGCGCGACTTCAGTTTCAACTCCTGAGGATGCGAATGGTGCGAATATTGAGGACAGAACAGAACCTAGGACCAATCGGCGACAGACACATCCTAAACTGCTAAATATATCCCATTTGAAACACACAGGATCAGACCCTTTGCTTTGCAAGGGGCTTGGTCTGAAATAATCCTGTGTTTCATATAAGAGCCCTATAAATCGGCCAAATAAAATTTTTGATGAATGAAAAAACATTTTTCGCGGTACTCTTCAATGCCTAATTTTAGTGTACTCCATCTCGGCTAAAAATAGAAAACGAGCAAAACTAAGTATTGTGTCAATCGAATTAGCTTTTCGCCTAAACATCCTTTCCTTGACGCACGAGCAGTAACCCAAATCAAAGATTAACAATAGAGAATTAGTTACTGGTCGTGACGGGGACATAAACACGAAATCTGCAAAGGGCAAAGGAATGAGTTGCTTATTCTGGCAGGTCTGCCAATCCTAACGTATCTGCATCATAAAGAAAAGGATCTGCATCATCACGCATCCATCCTAAAGGATCTGCATCATCACGCATCCATCCTAAAGGATCTGCATCATCACGCACCAATCCTAAAGGATCTGCATCATCACGCACCAATCCTAAAGGATCTGCATAAAGAAAAGGATCTAGATAACGCGCCGCTGTATCTGCCGGAGACAGGAACACCCCAAGCTTATCTATAGTAACGTTTTTTGCAATCCAGCTGAACAAGAGATCCCTGTTTCTTAGTTGATCTCTTTTTATAGGATCAGTCTGATACCTTGACTGCCATTCTGTGGCTGCACTACGTAGTTTTTGTCCAGGAACGCCATGCAGCAAATGCTTCACATAAGCGAAATCTTGAGTTTGTTCAATTATTTCAAGTCGTTTTCGGTAATCCACATCTACCTTTCGTCCGTTTGCGTACAACCTGTATTCATCCTGAGGAATATTATCCGCTAGCAAACATATCAAGATGTCTTTATTCCGTATTATCTGACGTATACTAAGCTGACCCCTTATGTCCTTATCTAATAGCCCACGCTTTTTAGCAAAGTCAATCAATTCTGGATACGAATACTTTCCGAATACGGATTTTGCTAGACGGAACCTCTTGGGCGTAGTTGACATCCCAAAAACCGCTATTGCCTCAGCCGCCGACGCATTTTCGGAAGCACACCACGCTACGCAAAAAACCGAACATAATACACTCGAAATTTTCATATATTTTCTCCTTTTTATTGTGAAACACACGTATCGCGAAATGCGACAATGTGTAAAATATCGCCAATTTACAAACCAAGTGCAATACTAGGTCATGCAGAACTGACCTAAACTTTAGCTCGGAGTATATATCTATTTTGTAGTTCAGGCAATCGAGTGGAAAAATAGGCCGAGAATTACAGATAATCATGAGATAAGCCCGTGCGATTTGAAACGAAAGGAGGAACAATAGCCTGTTGCGAAAGAAAATGCCTATGGATCCATTGGAATTACTGGCCTACAGGCTGTGAGCATTTTTTGACCATACGCTAAGCTTGATGGCTCCGGCAAATATTCACCATTATTGGCAATATGTTTGAATAAACCATTACATGGAAATGTTCTAAAATACTTAAACCTGCCATTTTGTCGTAGTCGCCATTAACTAGTGAAGGAGATACTTATGATTCGTGTCCAGATATTATTTCGATTTGGTTTACAAATTATAATGAAACAAACAGGAAGTATCATACGCATGAAGCAGTGTATATGTTTAAGGCGAATCCGTTTGATGATATTGAGGTTGCTAGTGATAAGATGCGTACTTTTATTATAGAGTTGCCGAAAATTGATCTCAGTGAGGCGTCAGTAGATGATATGTTTTCCGTGTGGATGTATTTTTTGAAGAATCCAGAGCTGATTCCGGGGGAGTTTTTGGAGAAGGTTCCTGAGGTGAGTGAGGCGTTGGAAGAGCTGAAGGTAATGAGTGCGGATGATGAGTTAAGGGAGGAGTATGAAAACCATATGAGAGCGGAGAATGATCGGATAAATCGTGAGGCAAATGCGAAGGCTGAGGGGTTGGCTAAGGGAAAGAGGGAAGCCGCGATTGCGTTGTTAGTGGAAGGTCTTCAGGTGGATATGATTAGTCGGTGTACGGGATTGTCTATTGAGGATGTTGATAACTTACGTAAATGCTGCGAATGCAGTCGTATCTTTAGCATGGGTTCCGTTGAGCTGAAATGGTGCATGTGCAGCCTGTGCTAACAGTTGCGTTATAAGCGCGTTTTCGCGATTACGATACCCATGCTAAAGATACAAACGACACACATGAACAAGAGTGTTTCTTCGTTTATAAACTTTTATGTATAATAGGGGGTCAGCAACTATTGAAACAGCCCCAATGCAACATTACGCACAGAAGCGCTCCGTAGAGCAGGATCCCGCCCGGAAGCGATCTAAAAAGAATTCACAGAATCCATTGGTGCAAGCAATTACACCAGAGAACATGGACGCACCTGACATTGGGCGTGATTCTGCAACAGAAACGCCTAAACGCCGGCTATATTCGAAAAAGCGCAAGGAATCCGAGACAAATCCGACTCCGCATGAGCCTATATCCGAAAGCTCGTCCATTGAACAAAGCGAAGACGCTGCGCCAATTGCATTAACCAATCAAACCGCAATGGCTCCAATTCCCGAAAAAGCTGGTCCCACGGCGGTGATTTCAATCCGTGGCGCAAGGACGCACAACCTGAAAAACGTGAGCTTGGATATTCCGCGCAATAAATTTGTTGTAATCACAGGAGTAAGCGGGTCTGGGAAATCTTCGCTTGCGTTTGACACTATATATGCCGAAGGACAACGTCGTTATGTTGAAAGTTTATCTTCATACGCGCGCCAATTTCTTCATATGATGGATAAACCAGACGTAGACTCCATTGATGGCCTTAGCCCCGCAATTTCCATCGATCAAAAAACACAATCACATAATCCGCGCTCTACAGTGGGCACAGTCACAGAGATTTACGATTATATCCGCTTATTTTTTGCTCGCATAGGCGTTCCATATTCACCCGCAACAGGGCTACCAATTGAAGCAAAAACAGTGGATCAAATGGCCGACTACATATCTCAAATGGAATCAGGCGAAAAATTCTATGTTTTGGCGCCAATTGCAATTGCGAAAAAATGGGAATACAAAAAGGAGCTGCAATCTTATATTCAACAAGGATTTCAGCGCGCAGTTGTCGACGGAAAGGTATATTTGTTGGAAGACGTGCCCGATTTGCCACGTGGAGAAGAGCACACAATTGCGATTGTAGTAGATCGATTGGTTGTTCCAAATATTGATATGGCCACTGGAGCTTGGCAAACTCGCGTAAAAGCATCTATCGAAGTCACCCTCGCCATTACAAGCGGAGTTGTGTGGATCCAACGAGTTGCAAAAAATTCTGAAGATTTCGGTGAAATAACGATTCTCTCTGAAAAATTTGCTTGCCCAGTCAGTGGTTTTTCCGTGGAAGAAATTGAACCGTCCCTGTTTTCGTTTAACAATCCAAGCGGAGCATGCCCACAATGCAACGGACTTGGTGTTGAAAGTAAATTTGATCCCCATCAAGTTATCGATTGGTCCCTCAGCATAAAGCAAGGCGCAATTACATGCTTGACAGACGAAGTTATGTCTGTTTATAGGCTGCGACATATGCGCAGTTATTACCAACGACTAATGGAAGCTATGGCAGATCAATTTGAGTTTTCTAAAATAACACAGTTTAGAAACTTACCAGAATTTGCTCAAAATCTAATTTTATATGGATCAGATGGCATTCCCGTGCCATTCGCAATTAAAGGACGCAAAGAATACCATTTCAATAAACCGTTCGAAGGGGTTCTAAATATCTTAAATCGGCGCTTTTTAGAAGACAAAAGTGACGCATTGCACGACCTTATGACCCCTTGGCAAAGAACGTGTGAATGCGCAGAATGCCATGGTGCACGACTGTCCCAAAAGGCCTTGTGCGTAAAAGTTTTCAAGAAAAACATCGCGGAAGTAAACGCCATGTCAATCACGGAAGCACTGTCTTGGTTCCAATCTCTAAAGTTTTCGAAAAAGCAACAAAAGATCGCTGAAAAAATTGTTACTGAAATCTGCAACAGGCTAAGCTTCTTAAATGATGTTGGCTTGAATTATTTAACTTTGTCTCGCAGTTCAAGCACTTTGTCGGGAGGAGAAAGCCAGCGTATTCGTTTGGCATCGCAAATTGGCTCTGCTTTGACGGGAGTCCTATACGTGCTAGACGAGCCCTCGATTGGATTACACCAGCGAGATAACGATAGATTACTTGAAACAATCAAACGGCTCAGAGATTTGGGTAACTCTGTAGTTGTTGTTGAACATGATGAAGATTCAATTAAGCAAGCTGACTGGGTCGTGGACATCGGTATTGGCGCTGGAGTTTTAGGCGGGCGTGTCGTAGCTCAAGGCAAACTTGACGACGTGCTAGCGTCGAAAGAAAGTTTAACCGCAGATTACCTTACTGGCCGAAAAAAGATTGTTGTTCCAAGCGTTCGGCGCCCAATAAACGTAAGCAATAAAACCATTGAAACCACCAGGCGAATTGTTAGAAGGTGGAACCTTGATTTAACCGAATCGTGGCGCGGCTCATCCAACACAACCAACGACTGGGGAAATGTTCCATGGCTAAGGCTGATTGGTGCAAAAAGAAATAATTTGCAGAACATTTCCGTTGACATTCCGCTTGGACGCTTTGTGTGCGTGACCGGAGTGTCAGGAAGTGGCAAATCTACCTTTCTCGAATGTTTGTCCACCACCCTCGCGGAAAAGCTTGTTAGCGATTCCGTAGATAGAACTTTTTGCGATGAACTGTTTGGAGCTGGAGCAATAGATAAAATCATCAATGTAGATCAATCTCCAATTGGGCGAACTCCGCGCTCAAACGCTGCTACATATATTGGGTGCTTTTCCGCTATTCGAACGTGGTTTGCGGGATTGCCTGAATCCAAGGCGCGCGGATATACTCCTTCACGCTTTTCATTCAATGTAAAAGGAGGTCGCTGCGAAGCATGCCAGGGAGATGGCCTAATAAAAATCGAAATGCACTTTTTGTCGGATGTATACGTTGAGTGCGATCAGTGTCATGGACGTCGCTATAATCAAGAAACATTATCCGTAAAATATAAAGAAAAAAACATATCAGATGTTTTAAATATGAGTGTTGACGAGGGATTAACGTTTTTTGATTCGCACATGCAAATTTGGAGCAGGCTCAAGCAATTGCAAGAAGTTGGCTTGGGATATTTGTCAATTGGACACTCTGGAACGTTGTTGTCTGGTGGGGAGGCTCAGCGCGTAAAACTTGCGAAAGAGCTGTGCAAAAAAGCAACCGGGCATACGTTATACATATTTGACGAGCCAACCACAGGTTTGCATTTTGAGGATGTGCGCAAACTTATCGACGTACTAAATCGCCTAGTCGACCAAGGAAATAGTGTTCTGGTAATAGAACACAATTTGGATGTAATAAAAATTGCTGATTGGATAATCGATTTGGGACCAGACGGCGGAAACAACGGCGGGCGCATTATTGCAGAAGGAACCCCGGAAACGGTCGCCAAAAACGGAAAAAGTTTTACGGGTAAATACTTAAAAAAGTATTTACCATAGCATACAAGAGTAGAGATACGCAGTAATGTGCATCTCTACTCTCGTGTAGTCCGGAGTTTCATCTGAGAACCGCATATGTTTCTCTGCATCAGAGGATTTTGCGTCAATGGAAAAATTAACACTGCCAATACTCGACGATAATACTCATATATTGTAAAATAAACCAGCACTTGATCACAAGCGTATTCGATGCTTTAATTAAAAGAGAGGGCAACTTTGAAATATTAGGGGAAAATTATGAGAAAAGGATTATTTGCGCTCGTGTTCGTTTGTTGGGCCGCTGGGGGCCTTTTCACTTCATACGCAACTCAGGTTTTGGCAGAGATAAGTCCGGAAGAGCAACTTATCAAAGACATGAGAAAATTGGCTTCTAGCATACCGGATAGCAGTGAAGGATACGAGGCAGTTTTTAATTCCCAATATGATTGTTACGTGGTCGTTAAGCAGCAACTTGTCGCCCAGGATGAAGACATAAAAGCCTTAAAAATATCATTACTAAATCTGGCAGAAAAAATTGAGTCTATTAGGTCAGAAATTGGTGGTGTAAAGTCGGATGTTGCTTCTATTTATAAAATTCTTGTTGCTACGCAGAAAACTGTAAATGAAGTTTCACAAGATAACAAAAGCGAACGACAGTTACAGCGTATTTGCAGCGCTGTACAATACTTAGGATTGGTTTTTCGCTTTTTTATTTGCTAGATGATTATTCTCCCTTATACCCAAGTGCAGAATGATTCACGATTTATGCTAATGCGTTTTTCGCGGAATGCGCCTTCTTGATGAGCGATTGTTTTTTTTACATTTTGCGCTTGGGTATATATAAAATATTAGTGGAAACTTAATATTTTCGCCCCCACTTGATTTTATTCATGTCGATGCCGTTATTGAACATTTCCCATAGCGGACTCATGTCGCGCAATCGCTGAACTTCGGTCGCGACTCGGCTGACGACGTAGTCTATTTCAGATGCCGTAGTAAATCGTCCTATCCCAAATCGTATTGATGACTGCAAAAAATATTCGTTAATGTGCATTGCTTGCAATACATGTGATGCTGTTAAACGATCAGAAGAGCAAGCAGAACCTGTCGAAACACAAATGTCCTTTAGGCCCATCATAATGCTTTCGCCCTCAACATACGGAAATCCCATGTTCACGATATGCGGCACTTTGCGACTAGTTCCGCTATTCAATTGTGAATATGGAACAGCAGCCAGAAGCCCCGTAACAAGTCTCGCACTTAATTCGGAAATGCGCTCAACCTCAGACGCGCCCTCTTCAGCTAAAATTCGGCACGCTTCTCCAAATCCGACACACAGTGGGACAGGAATTGTTCCTCCTCGGATCCCGCGCTGCTGGCCTCCTCCGACTTGAAGTGGACGAAGCAACGTGCCACTTCTGACGTATATCGCGCCAATCCCTTTCGGGCCATAGACCTTGTGCGCAGAAAAGCTTGCAAGCGAAACGTTACACTTTTCAAGATCAATTGATATCCTTCCTAGCGCCTGAGTCGCGTCTGTGTGAAAGCAGAAACCACGCGCTTTGCATATTTTTCCGATTTGCTCTAAAGGCTGAATAATCCCTGTTTCGTTGTTTACTGCAATGACTGAAACTAAATATGTTTCATCCGTGATCGTGCGTGACAGCTCATCCAGGTTAATAATTCCATCGTTTGAAACAGGTAAAATAGTCACTTTAATGTCTGGCTGGAGCTGCCTACAACATTCCAAAATAGACGGATGTTCAATGTTCGTTGTAATTAAATGCCAATTCTTTGTCTTATTTGAAGGAATCATTCCTCGCAACGCCAATACATTGGATTCAGTTGCGCCACTTGTAAAAACTACATCTCTTTGGCTCACGCCTAGATAATCAGCAAGTTGCTTGTGGGCGGCCTCAAATGCTTGCATTGATTCCCAGCCCAGAGGGTGCCAAGAGTGCGAGTTGCCATATAAATCGCAAAAGTACGGTACCATTTTTTCAAACACTCGCTTATCGCACGGTGTTGTCGCTGGGTAATCCATGTAAATCAAATTATTGGCGATACTCTTTAGTTGCTGTTCAGCTTTATCAATATCCTCAGAGCGTAGATTTTTACGCATGAATGGCACAGGCGTTTGTTTTTTAGTGTCTGACTCGAAAAATTTAGGTTCGTGATCGTTCATGTGCGGTCGCCTCAAGCCCAACAAACACAGGGATTCTAGCAAAAATGAAACGCATATTGAAATGTTATCCTAATCCCACTTGAAATTCTGAGAAACATTTAAGCAATTGCAACGATTATAAAATGAAATATTAAACGTCCATTAATGTTTGTATCTATTTGTCTTTTATATGCTATATGGATTAAATCCATATAGGAACAAACATTAATGAAATGTTAAGAATTTTAAATCTTTGAATTACCTTAGTTTTCAAATGCCGCATAAGGTCTTGTTTTTACGCTGAATCTGTGCATTATGCCGTAATTGCCCGTGTCAACAATTTCCCACCCGAATTCTTTTACTTTTTCTATAAAACTCGAATCTTTAAAGAACTCATTATCATCAGTTAGTTTAAATTTATTCGTGCCTCTGTGCGACATGATTTTGATATCGTAGACTGATCCAGAACCATTCAGCACAACCGTAGTTGCCTCAAAAATGCCAAACATCTTAGAAATGGGTTTTGGAGGCTCGTACTTTGTCTCTGATAAATTAAGAAATTCTAATAGACGAGGTTGAACCTGTTCTACAGTTGTATCTGGCAACGCCGAAGAAAGCGAGCGTGTATGGCTAACTATGGTATTAAGCTTCTACTCATGTCTGTCGATTCTTGCGTTTAAATTATGTTATAGCTGGGCTCTTTAAAAATGCGCCGCGACAAAGATCCTAAACCGCTTTGAAAGCTAATCTTTGGTGATATTGTGGATGGCACATTTTTAGGGCGCTCAGCTATAAATTCCTAAGCTGGCGTATACAGACTTTATTGGAATGTTAATATCATAGTTTCCCCACAGGGCACAATAGCTTCCTGAAGAGGGCGTGTGAAATGAGATTATTTTTGAGATCGGTTAGAAAAATTCTGAATTGAATACAATAACAGAACATTCAAGTATATAAAAAAATGCGTGCATAAAGTAACAAAGTGTTATTCCGCTGAGTAACTAATGTTCAGTTTTTATGCGGTTGTTCCGAATTACTTTGGATAGCAGAATTTCGTAGCGCTATTAATTCAACTTCATATTTGTCACAATTTTTGATCGCAACGTCTGCTTCGCGAATGCTTCTTCGCAAATTCGAGTATTCCCTATTCTTCCGGACAAAATATGCGCCTAAATAATTCAGCATAACAGAGCTGTGCACAAAATCGTCCATGGACCTTGATGACATTGCCAACAAAATTGACTGTTGTGGTTTATTTTCTGTTAACGACGGCAATATCGCGGCAAATGCTGTCTGCTTTTGGGCAAACTCCGTCATAAGCGCGTGTTTTTGGAATTCAAGGTCCAGGCGCTTCGCCTTTAGGGCTTTCAGCTGTGTATCAAATTCACTAACACGGCCGTTTTCAGAATTTGCAACAACAGGCACGTCCTTTGCAACAGTCAGAGCCGCATCTTTTGGCGTATGGCGAACGACTTTTTTTACTCGAGGACGCGGACCCGGGCGTTTCTTTTTTGCAACTCGCGACGCTTTACTTTGGCGCGTTCCTGGACCATCAACGATCGGGTTCATTGCATGTCCTGCAACGCTAAAAATCAATAAAGATTGAAAAAACACAACAATAAAATGCATCAAACCTTCACAACATTAATAAAATGACAACAAATCTCACGCACACAAACTATTTCGCCCCAACTTCCACAGTGGCAATTCTCGCCAAAGCAATCCGCTACTTATGTAGAAACTGCTGTATGGGAATTTCAATTTGAACGGGCCTTTTTGCAACAGTGATCCCAACTGCCCCAAGGTACATTACCCCAACGGCAATTGCTATCGCTAGTCCTATCCATGCAACTTTATACACCATATGAACACTACACCTTAGAACATATTTTTTAGCAACGCACACCCTACAATGAAGCTGATTTGTTTAAAATCTCTTTCACCAGCCCCAGCGCACCTTCAACTTCTTCAACACCACCAACTTGTGCTATGGCCGGCTTTCCACCGCCCTTGCCTCCAAAGTGGGCACAAATTTGTTGAACAATATCCCTGGCGCTGACCTTACCACTGATTTCATTGGCAACGCAAATAACAATTACGGAACCATCTTCAGATGACATAAACGCCACGCCTGCCGTTAATTTTTTCTGCACATCTTCTGCCAAGTCTCTTATTGCGGTGCCCGACACATTTCGATATATAGATAAATTAATGTTTCCAATCGACTCGGCCGAAACATCCGCGCTTTGCCCAGACGCGAGCGCTTGGCGTAGCTGGCGTGCTAGTTTTTTATTTTCATCCTTCAACTGCGCGAGGTTCGTGTTCGTGGTTGCAAGTGCGTCGTCAAACCACTTTAACGCAGCATATCCGCACACGGCCTCAATTCTACGAACGCCAGATGAGACGCCTCGCTCACTTAAAATTTTAATCAAGCCAATTTGCCCAGTGTTGGAAACGTGCATTCCGCCACACAATTCAGTGGAAAAGAATTCTCCAGATGGCAGCTGCGCAAGTCGCACGACGCGCACTGTGTTTCCATATTTTTCATCAAAAAATGCCAAAGCATCTTTTACGATGGGATCATTTTTCTGGCGAAATACTGCTTCACAGTGCATAGCCGCGAATATCAACGTGTTGAGTTCTTGCTCAATTGTCTGAAGCAAATCTGCCTTAACTTCCTTATTCGCTAAAAAATCGAATCGCAGGCGGTTGTCGTCGCAATACGCGCCTTTTTGTTGAACGGACGAGCCCAAATGTGAGCGCAACGCCGCTTGCAGCAAGTGAGTCGCAGAGTGATGCGCGCGAATGCGAGCACGCGTATGTTCGTCAACCAACACTGTGACCGTATCGCCGACCTTTAAAACTGACGATTCATCAAGCCCTTCGTGAATAATCCAGTTGTTGTGCTTGTACGTTCTTAACACATTGAAGCGCCTCGAATCCGTTGCAAGCGCGCCCTTATCTCCTTCTTGCCCACAGGATTCTGGAAAAAAAGAGGATCGGTCAAGCACGATACCACAGTGTCCGTTGCCGTCAGGGATGATAGCAATAACTTTAGCGTTAATAATTTCATGCGCGCTATAATATTCAATCGTGGTCGCAGGAATTTCCTCAAGGTCGACGTTTAAGTCGTTGCTCTTTATCCCCAATGTTCCATACGATCTTGATGCAGACCTTTGTCCTTCCATAAGAGCGTCAAAACCTTCAATGTCAACGGATATTTGTTTGTCCTTGAGGATATCAACGGTTAAATCTAACGGAAATCCGTATGTGTCATATAGCTTGAATGCGACTTCCCCTGGTAAAATTTTCGAGTGTAGCGACGTCAAAGATTCATTCAGCAAAGCCAGTCCATTATCCAGAGTCTTATCAAAGCGCACTTCTTCGTTTTTTAACACATCTTTTATTACCGATTGGCGAGAATTCAATTCCGGATATTGTTCACCCATTAATTCTGCGAGCTTGTCTACAAACTTATACAAAACCGGTTCCGTTGCCCCCAACATGCGCGCGTGCCGAAATGCACGGCGAATAATGCGGCGAAGAACGTAGCCGCGCCCCTCGTTCAAGGGCATAACGCCATCTGCAATCAAAAAGCTGATAGAGCGAATATGGTCCGCAATTACATTGCAAGAATGAGCTTCCCCGAAAAAATTTCCTGTTACAGCACGAATTTCGTGAATTAAGTTCTCAAATAAATCCACATCAAAGTTGCTGTGCTTCCCCTGCAGGATCGCTGCAATCCGCTCTAGTCCCATTCCAGTATCAATGCACGGCGTCGGCAGCGGAACACGAACGTCTGGAGATTGTTGTTCATATTGCATGAATACGATGTTCCAAATTTCCGTGAAGCGATCGCCATCCGCATCGGCTGACCCAGGGGGGCCTCCAGCAATACTTTCGCCGTGATCATAAAAAATTTCAGTACATGGACCGCATGGTCCAGTCGGTCCCATTTCCCAAAAATTATCGCTTGTTGCAATTCTTATAATTTTTGAATCTGGAAAACCTGTGATTTTTTTCCAAATCGAGTGCGCCTCGTCATCATCAACGTACACCGTTACGCATAATTTTTCTGGAGGAACGCCAAGCTCTTTTGTAACGACTTGCCACGCGTGGTCTATCGCTTGTTCCTTAAAATATTCACCCAAGGAAAAGTTTCCCAACATTTCGAAGAACGTATGATGACGTGCTGTATATCCAACATTTTCTAAATCATTGTGCTTGCCACCCGCCCGAACACATTTTTGCGCGGTCGTCGCGGCCAAAAACGGCGGCTTGCGCTTGCCAATAAAATAATCCTTAAACTGATTCATTCCGGCATTGGCGAACAATAACGTCGGATCATTTTCAGGAACCAAACTGCTAGATGGGACTACCGTGTGCCCATTTTTTGCGAAATACGACAAAAACGTTTGCCGTATGTCTTGTAGCGTACTCTTCTGCAACGCCAACTCCAAACAATCACCGAACAGCAAAAATAGTACAAATTTTCACACAGACGTGCAACTTGTGATGAAACGCAACAGTTGCTCATTCATTTATGTAGCTACCTGGGATGGGTTAACACCCTCGCCTTTAGGCGAAGACTTGAGTACGATTAGCGCATGGAATATAGGAAAGGCAGTCACAGTCTGTACGACCTAAAGTATCACGT
>JAISCJ010000034.1 GCA_031265645.1 Holosporales bacterium
GATCCTGTCCCGATCTTTGCTATTTCCGTAACAAGCCGCGAGTCAAACCCTCTTGATCCAACTTGCGTCAATGCAAAAAGGGCTTTTTCTTCTTCGCCAGTTGCGTCTTTAGTTGGTCCATTTATTATTGGAACGCTCCGAATTGTGTCCAGCAGCGCGTTCAACCGTCCAAAATATGTATAAGTACCATTTTCTACTTCTGGATCCCTAGACGGGTCGCTTGAGTATGTCTCAATGTTGCCTTCATGTACGCCACTGCCAGCGCTGCAAAAATCGGCTATAGATAAAACATTGTTTGTTGTATTCCCTTGTCTGTAATTCCCTGCGGAGTAGGCGCCTAAACTTTCAATATTTGCCTTTTTAGAATTAAAATCAAAAAGACTGTCTTGCGCGTTAATACATTTCATCAAGTTTCTGATTTTTTTTATTTTTCCAAATGCTGTAGTCGCAAATTCTTCGTCCGCGATGATCTCGCTAAACTTATTGGTCTCGAAAGTCGTTATCATTGATTTCATTGTAGGCCGTTTGGCCAATAAATAAGCCGTACACAAGGTGACGTTTTTGTTTACAGCAGTACTCCATATAGTATTAAGCGCATTAGTAGTAATCTGCGTATTCGCATTTGCTGCGCCATATTCTGGTGCGACTTTGTCCAATAATGTCTCAACTTCTTTGGTGCTATGCCCGCTTTCCAGAAGAAACGTGCTCCAAATTATTGATTGTAATAACTTGGTTCGCAAAGTCATACAAAATAAATATTATCAGTGCCTTCGTTTATTCTAAATGTATTCTCCTTAATAAAACGTGTACGATTTTAGCTGTATTCGCGTCATTGCTCTCAAAACAAGAGCTAAGGCAGCGCAATCTTCTGAAAAAGAACGGTCCAAGACCAATCTTGGAGGGCCGTTTGTTCTTTTTTTATCCACGAAACCTGTTAGTAAGTCTGTTAGTTATTCTGGGATAAAGCTCTGAACAGCAGGCCAATGTTACCTAAAATACACTATGGTCACTTTTTGAGCACTGGCCGTGATCTTAGTAAAACAACACTTTTCGCTGTGAACCATCTTTTGTCAAATGCCGTTTGGTTTTAAATCGTGTCAACGGAATTTTCTTCGAAAATTGTTAATATCTTTCTTGAATCAGGTTAGCCTTTTGATAAACACAAAAATATGCATGCTATCCTCCGGTCATGGCGGATTTTTCTCGGAATAAGAAGAGGTTTCGTTAGAAAACTATGTTTAGTCGAGCCGGCAGTGTTGCACGTTAGTATCAACTCCAAAAAAGCAAGATGAGAATTTTTGAGCTTTTAACTATTTTTTAATGTTTTTGTGCTATACAAAACCATCCCAAACCCCCACCCACCCAGGGGTTTTTTAGCGGTGGCGCACACATCTCATCACAATAATCCCCCAAAAAAAGTAAACATTGCAACCTACTCACCACATTTTTCCGCATACTATTTTTTATTATGTGGCACAAAAGCATCATTGCGTTCATCTCTTTTCTTCTTGGGATTATTTTTAGAAAATTTTCCTAACGAGCCCTATGCTCTGTATCCTTCAATCAAGACGCCGTACAGCCTCGATATCCACGCCTCCAAACAGATGTCCAGATCTTTGAATGATGCACAAGTTATTAACATTCAATTCGTTTTTAAATTTTTGATATTATCATTATGTTGGTGATGAATTTATTGCTGGAGTAAGAGCGTATGCCTGCCAAAAGCGTTTATTATGCAGCTAAGTGCATGTTTTCTCCAGAAAAAAATACACCATCTCCGTTTTGTAAAACAAACTCGCCCATTTCCAAAGCACCGTTTACACCATTAAAAATGTCGGGGTGTTTCTACAAGGGGGCTGCGAAATCAGAGGCTATGCTAATTATTCGGATGATGGCCAATCAGAGCGCGAAAGACAGGAAGTATCGCGAATTTTTGGAGCACTTGAACAGAGAAATCAGCCTGAAAAACGGCGATTTTGAGGCTGAAGTGCTCGCACGCGACGCGCTGATGAATCGTTGGCTTAAGCAATGAGGCATTGCATGACTACGCAGAAGCATGGAGTAAAGCGAAAGGTCGCCTTGTGCATTTTAGATGGTTGGGGCATAAGTTCGTCCTCCTATGGCGATGCAACGCGTGTTGCTGCGTATTTCAAAAAGCTTTGGAGCACATATCCGCACACATTACTGCAAGCATCTGGTTCGGCCGTTGGATTGCCGGATGGACAGATGGGAAATTCAGAAGTGGGACATACGACAATAGGCCTTGGACGAATTATCAAACAAGACTTACTTAGGATTAACGATGCAATGTTGGATGGCACTTTAGCGCAAAAATTGCAAACATTTGCTGCGAAAATTCGTGCCAAAGGCGGAGCTGCACACGTATTAGGCTTAGCGTCTCCAGGTGGTGTTCATTCACACATAGATCATATGCAATCGGTAATAAATATCATTGCTTTAGAAGGCGTTAACGTATACGTGCACGTGATTCTTGATGGGCGCGACACCCAGTCTTGCAGCGATTCTGTCCTTGCTTTTCAGTCAAAGCTTCCTTCTAACACGAAAATCGTGTCTGCATGCGGGCGTTTTTGGGCAATGGATCGGGATCATCGCTGGGAACGTACTGAAGATGCGTACCGGCTTATCGCAGAGCAGCAAGGAAAAATGCATGCACCTTCGTGCGAAGATATGTTTAAAACCGTCCGCCCAACGAGTGACGAGTTTGTGTTGCCATTTACAATTGGTGACGCGTACAGCGAAAGCTTGGATAATGGACTGGTTTTTATTAATTTCCGGGCCGATCGCGCACGACAAATCACTCGAGCGCTTACTGATCCAAGTTTTGATGAGTTTGAACGAAAAAATTTTCCTAGGTTCTCTTCAGTATTGACGATGACGGAGTACGATAAATCATTCGAGCCTTTTTGCAAATCTTTGATTTCAAAAGATTGGGTCGAAAGTTCATTAGGGCAAGTTTTGTCGAATCGGCAAATGCGTCAATTTCGCATTGCAGAGTCGGAAAAATATGCCCATGTAACTTACTTCTTAAATGGTGGCATTGAAGAGCCGATGTCTGGTGAACATAGAGTATTAATTCCTTCGCCAAACGTCCAAACGTACGATGAGACCCCCGCAATGAGCGCTGAGGTCGTAACGCAAGAAGTGATTGCTGCGTTTCAGTACGATTATGACTTAATTGTTGTTAATTACGCCAACGCGGATATGCTCGGACACACAGGAAATTTGCAGGCAACAGAGCAATCAATCCTTGTTGTTGACGAATGCTTAGCTCGCCTTGTTGATTCAGCAAAGCAGCACGGTTATACGCTGTTTATCACTGCAGATCACGGCAATGCGGAGCAGATGCTTAACGCTGACGGTTCTCCACAAAATATGCATACGACAAACTTGGTGCCGTTTCTTGTTTTGGATGAAGATGTGCATTTGTCCGATAGCGACGGCGAACTTGCAAACATTGCGCCAACAATATTACAGTATTTGGGAATTTCTCCACCCGTTGAGATGGCATCAAGTTTACTGCAACACGCGTCTTCTAAAAAAGATGTGCCTTGATTACATGCAGCACATGTTTTCGCTGCTTGGACTTGATGTTAAAGAAATCCTAATTATCGCTAGCTGAATGTTAATATCAGGTGGGGGCAATGATGCTCTGTTCCGCTCAGGACTTGCTTCCGCGCTTGAACCACTTGCCTTTAAATTTGATGAGCGTTGTCACAATGATTGCTGTAATTATGACCCCGACGATAGCGGCTTGCAGTTTGTGCATGCTGCTATCAACAAGGTGCCCGGTTTTCACATCAAAAAAGAAATCCCCTAAGCAATAGCCCGCGCTACAACTGATTACCATCCAAATTAAAGCAGAAGCAATGTTTAGCGGAATAAATCGTCTAGGGAGACTTCCGCAAAGGCCAATCACAACTGGACTAATTGCGCGGATTCCATATATGAAGCGAAATGACAATATAAACCACGTATCATACTTCTTAAGCAAGAGCACAACTCTTTTGGACTTTTGGTACAACTTGGGAAAGCGCTCTGATATTGGGCGCCCAGGATGTTTGTACATATAGTGCCCGACGTAAAAGAGCACTTGATCGATAAACACCGTGCTAAAAAAGGCAATTGCCCCAATTTTTACTATTGATAAATATCCTGCTGCAGCTAGAGCACTTGCGCTAAGGATTATGGTTTCGCCCTCAATCATAGCGCCAAAGAGCACTATTGTGTACGCTATTCCAGGAGAACTTCTTATTAGATCGAGCAAACTGTCCAGCATGTGCCTAATTTATGTGCGCAAATTCCAATGTAGGGAGTGTAGCACACGACATTTGGGGGGGAAATGTTTTCACATGACTTTTTCCTAAGTTCCGAGACTTGCAAAAAAGTCCCCCCGAAATATTAAGCTTCTATTTTTTACAAATCTAATTCGTCAACGCCTTGCTAGGCATGTGTTTCCTGATATGGACCTGCCATAATTTGGAATATCTACTGGAATTCATCACATTTTGCCTTGCCTAACCACGTCTCCGCTTTCAGGTAATCTTTAATTAGCGTTATGTCTGTGTCCTTTCCAACAAGGGTATCAGGCTCATTTTGATAAGAAACGCTACCATAGACAAAGCTAAGTATATTCAGAGCCACCTTTCTGAGATTGAATTGCTCGCAGAATAATCTCCTATAATATTCGCTCTGTTGGGGTCCAACACACACACCACAAATACGCGTCAAAATAAACTCTACAGAATTTTTTACAATATTAAAATTAAGTGTATAAAAAAGGTGAAGATCTATACATAACTCTTGTGAGTACCTGCCAAAAAATCGAATAAAAGTAAATACTGATGCGGCATTCGTTAGTACATCTATACAATGATTACTGTTTCCATCCTGCTGATCAGTTTGTCTTGCCAATTCAAAAAATACTTTGCGGCAAAAAATGGTATAGAACGTATCTAAAGGATCCATAGCAAGTTTAAAAACTGCGCGGACAGTATAATACTCAACAGGTCTATTATAATCATTCAAAAAAGTACCGATCTCGTACGCAGCGAGACAAAGAAAACTCACTGGAGCGAAGCGCACTGTAGGATTCGAGAATCTTTCCATCTCAGATATTTTTCCAAGAATGTCTTGAGGGATAGGTTGAAATATATCAAGTTTTATATATTTCCATGGTGCGTTTTCCATAAAAAACGTAGATATTTCCTGTTGCATGCGTTCGTCCGTTTCATACCTGTATACAGCTATTAACCTTCCACTAAAGTCTGTCGATTT
>JAISCJ010000017.1 GCA_031265645.1 Holosporales bacterium
AAATTGCAAAACCTCATCGTCATGAATTGGGGGGATGACACAATTGCTGATAGCGCATTTAAAGACGCTTCTAGTCTTATAAAAGTAATAATTCATAAAGCTACAATAACTCAAAGCCAAGCATTCTACCGTTGCACTAAACTAACAACTGTATCAATGCCAGACTTAATAACCATTGGAAAACTAGAAGAAACGACATATGGTTCATTCTATGACTGTGACGCCTTAGCAACAGTATCGTTTCCTGCCGTTCAAACCATTGGACAATACGCATTTAGCGATTGTATAGCTCTGACAACAGTATCTTTTCCTGTTGCAAAAACCATCGGCATTCACGCATTCTACCACAGTGCAGGATTAATATTTGCATCGTTTCCTGTTGCTGAATCTATTGGTATGCAAGCCTTTGGCAATTGTTACAAATTACAAACAATAATATATCCACAAAGTATCATTCCTGGTACGAATGCATTTCAGAATTGCCCAAGCACACTTCAAAAATTAAATCCGTAAACTCTTCTGTAATTCAAGTTCAACTCATCGCGTTCATTAACAATTCTGTTTTTTACTTCGAAAGCGTGATTGCGGACTGCTAACCAAAAATTTTGCAAATGGTGAATATATAGAATAGATAGGGGCGTTTTATACGAAATATCTGAATGCGAACATATGAGATTGAACACCAATCATTCGACAAAGTATTCAGGCGGGGAACACTTGGAACCCCCTCCCTGCACGCAAAGTATTCACTTTCGCACATTTACGCGAATATACTCTGCGCGACTTGCGCTGTGGGTCCTTCTGAAGTATTAATACTTACGTAGGGAGGCCGCCCATAACCTCGCTAGCGACAGACGCCGAAAGATAGTTGACCAACAAGTAGAGTACGATGAAAAATCTTGAAATATTTTACAAAAACATAAGTGAACTTCGTGAATACGAACGTAACCCGCGACGGAATGACGAGGTCGTGGATCGGATGGTTGACTGCATTCGCGAGTTTGGATTTCGCATTCCGATCATTGCAAAAAGCGATGGGGAGATTGTCGATGGGCACTTGCGTTTCAAGGCTGCAAAGGCAATGGGCCTGACTGAAGTGCCTGTTATTTTAGCAGATGAACTCAGTGAAGCTCAGGTCAAGGCTTTTAGGCTTGTTGCTAATCAATCAGCCAATTGGGCTGAATTAGACGAAGAATTATTGAAAATTGAATTGGAAGATCTGAAGAATCTGGACTTCGATTTAAATTTAACTGGATTCGATTTTGATGAAATCCAGGAATTGCTTGGTGAAGAGGAACCTCTGGAAGAGGATTTTTCGGATTTCAAAGAAGTCGCTGAGGCAAAGAAACCAGCCATCAGTAAGCTAGGGGATTTATGGATCCTTGGCGATCATCGCTTGCTGTGTGGCGACAGCCTGGCCCCACAATCCTACGAAACGCTTATGCAGGGCCAGACAGCGGACATTACCGTTACCGACCCGCCATACAACGTGAACGTCCGCGTCAACAAAAACCCAGACAGGGAAGAAATTTTAGGCGGATACAAAGAAATCGCAAACGACAAGCTGGGAAAGGATTTTCAAGCGTTTTTGGATGCTGTTTGCGAACAGATTTTGTCTAGGACGCGAGGTGCGATCTACGTTTTTATGGCCGTAAACCAGCTGACGACGCTGCAATCTGCGTTTGAGAAATTTGGCGGGCACATCGAAAACTGGCTTGTTTGGGCGAAAGGACACTTCGCCGTCGGCAAAACCCACTACCATCACCAGTTTGAGCCAATTTTATATGGTTGGAATAAAGGGTGTAGAGATTATCGACACCCTTTTTGGTGCGGCGATACAACCCAAAGTGATGTTTGGAATGTTGCGAAAAACGATTCAAATCCGTTGCATCCAACCATGAAGCCTGTCGCTCTGATTGAACGTGCTATCAAAAACAGTTCGCAGAAAGGCGATAGCGTGCTGGATCCATTTGGCGGTTCAGGGACGACGCTAATTGCCGCAGAACACTTGGATCGCAAGGCTTTTCTGATCGAAATCGAACCACGATACGTCGATGTAACGATTCAGCGTTGGCAAAATTTGACAGGAAACCAAGCAATTTTAGAACGCACGGGTGAATCTTTTGATGATCTGCAGGAAGCGGCAAAGCACGCTGTTGATGGCTTATCTGAGCACAATCATCGTGGAGCTGCCGCATGCTAGTTTCTCAACGAGAATGGGCTCAAATGCAAGGCTTTTCGAAGCAGCATGCAAGCAAGCTGATTCAGCAGGGGCATGTCATTCTTGAGGATGGCTTGGTCGATACGGAACAGGCTGATGCGGCGCTGGCAGCGATGCGAAATCCGAATAAGCCGATTTATCGCAAGCATGCTAAGAACAACGATAAGCCGTCAACAGCAGAGCTATCAACGGTTTTGCTCAAGACGCGCATCAAAAATGAAGTTGAAAAAGGCAAAATGCTGGAGATAGAAGCAAAAGCCAAAACAGGGCAATACGTAGACGCTAGAGACGTTGAAAGGCAAGCGTTTCACGTAGCTCGGACGGTTCGTGATTCGCTGCAAAACATTCCTGATCGCGTATCGTCATTGCTAGCTTCGATTTCTGATGCGAATCAAATTTATGACGT
>JAISCJ010000066.1 GCA_031265645.1 Holosporales bacterium
TTCAATCCGTTCCGCACGTAAATTAGCGGTATGCTGGTCACTTGCTCCCGCGGAAAGCCATCCAGCGGTTTCCCAACGCAACTTACCCTCCAAATCCTTAAAACAATAATCGAACGCTCGGTCGGGGCGTCCATTATGCTTGCGCTTGGGGTCAGTTGTTAACCGGGTGTACACGCCGGGGAAACGGGTTTTTACTCTTTTTTGTGCCATATGAAAGCCTCCTTGAATGAGGCCTTCGGCGTACATGAAAAAGCAAATCACACAGGTTAGCATTTAGTTAGCACCGGGCAGAAAAAAGGGGTTACGTCTTTCAACGTAACCCCTTGATTTCGCTTTGGTTGCGGAGCCAGGATTTGAACCTGGGGCCTCCGGGTTATGAGCCCTCCTTATGTGAAAGGAGGTCAACAATCGGCAGAAAGTCCAACTCCGCGTAGTGCGGAAAGGCTACTACCCCAACAAATTCAGACTGTCAATTTAAGAATTGCGTTTCTGACTTAATCCGCTTTCGCTACAGTGAACCCCTTCTCCAGAACCCGATGTTAACAATCTGTTGACAATAAAAACTTCCCATTTCAACAACTAGCTGAATTCATTGGAAAGTAGATGTTGACAATCCTTTGCTTCCATTCATGGGGCCGAAGGGCAGTTAGAAACGAGTGGATGTATTATACGGATTCTCTATTTTAATGCAAACAAAATTTTTTCTCCATGTAGTTCCAGCAACTCAAGGTCTGTATGTAGTGCCGTGTTGCCGAACGCGCCATGGCCAGCCATCCCGTTAATGTCGCCGAACTGGAGACTTTCATCCAGGATCTTCAGGCCAACATATACTCCGCGAGCAAGGGGAGACTGGTATTTACCAATGGCACGGTTCTCAATTCCAGCACGAAAGATCTGACAGAACAAATAGCGGAGAGGATGGGGCTGAACCTGTCCAAAGGCTTGAAGGCTTCCTTGCCTGGCATGGCCAACCGTATCGGCAACACTCTCTCTCGTAATTCGGCCCTGCCGTTCCAGTAGTTGAACTGGCGCTGGGCGGTCTTTTGGGCGGCGGTTCCGTCTCTCCCTTTTCCGGCAGTCCATCGACCGGTTCTTCCGGCAGTGGTACGGCTTCCACTCCTGTGCCGGAAGGCAGCCTACAGAATGCGGACTCGGCGTGTGTTTTGATCCAGGATATGGAAAAAGACGCTACTGACAATCGGGATCAGATTCAGACAAGTATGCAGGGAACGCAAAGAGACGTTCTGGCTGGCGGAAAACAGGGCGTGGCTGGGGTCTCCCACCTTGATCCCAGCCGGGGCACCTTGGTGAATACCGGCTTGGTATTGAAATGCGAGGCAGGAGAAATAATTGAGCAACTTTCTGAAAATCCGCCGAATACGACCTTGGCGAAGGCAATAAAAAAATGCGATAATAATTTCGAGAGTGTAACTTGATAATGATCCGGCATATTGTATTTTAATCTTTTCAATATGTTGAATGATAAAAATCATTACCAAGTTAATACTTTCAAAATACGGTTCTGACTCATGGCCTCAAAACGTCGCCGTAGACTCGCCTCACCTGGCATACGGGCAATATCCAAGGCTACGGCAAAAAAGTCGGCATGTTCAAAGTGATGAATGTGCTCAAAGCCTACTCGCCCCACAGCCACCATGCCGCACAAGGCTTTGAGAGCCGTATCTTGAATCTTGTAATTCGGCAGGTTGCGGCCGGAACGCACTTGATCGATTCCCGCTATGCGCATAAGTTGTCCAATGCCCACCAGCCGGGCATTACTGAAGATGGGCTCATAAGTGACTTCAACTCGGTCGAAAGGACGAAATTTGACTTTGCAAATTGGCATCATTCACACTTCGCAGGTGAAAAGTTGACTTTGTTGAACGCAAAATCAACATAGCGGATTTATTAGCAAAATATAATATGTGACTGTATCGGAAATGTAATACCTCTATTGTAACTTTTCACGGATCAAGGTAATTACATACAGGAAAATTAATGGCACGCCCTTACGCAAACGAAATGGAAAATCTTCTCGAAACCTTTTTATGGGTTAACAGTTTAGATTTATCCTTTCTCCATAAAACAATTGAAGATTCTGGCTGGCTTAACCTTTTGGCAGTTGGTTCTGGGGGTTCTCTATCTGCAGCCGTTGCTCTCGCAGATATGCACCAATATTGGACCGGCAAACTTTCAATCGCCGCGACAGCCTTACAGGCAGCAACGGTTCCATCACAGCATGAGCAGATAGTTTGGCTTCTGAGTGCAAGTGGTAACAACGTGGACATCATGTCTGCCTTTAATTCCCTTGTTGTTAGGGAGCCTCGCAAGCTGAGTATCATTTGCAGCAACCCTGATAGTAAACTTGCAAACGCTGCCAAAAAGCATAGATTTACGGATAGCCATATATATAAACTTCCATCTGGAAAAGATGGTTTTTTGGCT
This sequence comes from Holosporales bacterium, assembly GCA_031265645.1. Classification (GTDB taxonomy): domain Bacteria; phylum Pseudomonadota; class Alphaproteobacteria; order BNTO01; family BNTO01; genus JAIRNK01. The sequence continues at coordinate 2,446 of JAISCJ010000066.1, forward strand.
ACGAACTCATTATTATCATATGCCTCTATTTTTATGAAAGCATATGTAAGTATTTTTGAATCAAGTTCAAAATGGAATGATATATACGAAGAGATTACACACATTCTTTCTTTTCAAGAAGTGATACAAGGGTGGAAAAAAACAATATTGCCACTTTTAGAGAAGAGAAATCTTATTGTTTTATACGATACTAATACTCGTTCTGGTGCGTTTGATATAGAATCAAAATTTACTGAAGCAGCACTTGGCAATGTCCAACTAGCCGATACTAGAAATTTTGCACATGGACGACATCATTGGCTTGCCAAAAGAGGATATGAATCATCTGTACTCTCGATTACAACGAACAATGGGAAACGTTTAGCTGAAAGAACTATTAAACTTATTCCAAACGAAATACCTAGCGTAAATATAAATTTAGGAAGCAATCCTCAAACAGCACTATTGGTATCAATAATTTTTTCTTTATATATAACCCAGTGGGCGGGGGAAATACAAAATATTGATCCTGGACGCCCTGGGGTTCCTGATTTTGGACGAAAGATTTACAATCTCCATCTTCCAAAGATTGTTAAAAAAGTAAAAATTGATGATATATCAATTATTGAACAACGTGCAATAGAAAGAAAAGCCCATAGAGAAATTGCGTATCTAAAAAATAACAATCAATTAGAATATTGGAAAGATGCCTTATTTGCTTTTAAAAGAGAATTATCTACTGTAAAATTTGGTGCAATCATTTTTGATTATGATGGAACATTTATTGACACACGATATAGGTTTGACAATCCTGAAGATATGATGTTAAAAAAACTCGAATGCATACTAAATTCGAAAATTAAAATTGGCTTTGCAACTGGGAGAGGAAAATCTATACGTGAATCATTGCAAAGCGTACTCCCAGAAAAAAAATGGGAAGATGTTATCATTGCGTATTATAATGGTGCATCGATAGGAAAGCTCAGCAATAACACATTGCCACATCATGGCATTCCAGATACAAATTTAAAAAAATTTTCTGCCATACTAGATAAATCATATATGATTAAAAACAACTCTCAAATAGTAATCAAGAAAAATCAAATTTCATTATGTATAAGCGAAACAAATCTCACATCAATAATTTTTTCCAGTGTTAACGAATTAATATCACGTTTTTTTCAAAATAAAATTAAAGCAACATGTTCCGCTCATTCAATTGATATAATAACATACGGCACGTCAAAATGCTCTCTAATTAATTACTTAAATATTTCTGAAGGGATAGAAAACATTTTGATTATTGGAGATCAGGGCAAATGGCCAGGAAACGATTTTGAAATGTTATCTGAACGCTATGCGCTAAGTGTAGACACGGTCAATTCATCCCCAGAAACTTGCTGGAACCTTGGATTAGAAGGTCAGAGAGGAATTGCGACTACACTATATTATCTAAATTCATTACAACTGGCTGATGGTTTTTTCACATACTCTTGCGAGGCTTAAATGAAGGAACAGCTTGGCCTAAATCTTCTTAGTGAAATCATGGGCTGGGATGATGTCAAGTCTAGAGCTGAGTTTGCTTGGCTTCGCCTAATGGCTAGAATGAAGTATGATGGCTATAGAGACTTTCAGGCGGGCATGCGATTTATCGAAAGCCTAGCATGTTGGCTGCAGCAATTTCAAACGAGTGATGAACGCAATACGGCTTACGAATTTATTCGAAAGTCCTTGATATATGTTGGTCCTGCAGAAATGCAGACGCTTGTCAAACAATTCTATCCACGTTTTGTGCGAACACGCCTAACACAGCTAACCGCTGAATACTGCAAAATAAAGCCCTATCAAACTTTGGTTTCTCGGGAGGCCACGGAAATTTTTAAACGCATAAACCGCAAAGTTCTATATATGGGGCTTAGTGATGGGGCGCGTATTGATTTCGTGAGGAGAGCAAACATAGGTTTCATTAATAATGAACAAATTGTGATTGCAACGCAAGTCAATGACGATAAATGGCAAGATCTCATCCAAAATCTTCAAAATGATCTTCATGATCAGAATGCTCGCTTTAAAATTATTTATCTTAT
>JAISCJ010000102.1 GCA_031265645.1 Holosporales bacterium
ATATCCTCGTTGAGCCAAATCGCTCCTGCTGCCGTCTTTCCCATTTTTACACCGTTTGCGTTTGTAACTAACGGAGCAGTTAATCCAAAAACCGAAGAACGAGAAAGCTTTCTTGTCAATTCAACGCCAAGAACGATATTGCCCCACTGATCTGCCCCGCCCATTTGCAACTCGCAGCCGTGTAATTTATTCAGGTAGTAAAAATCGTACGATTGCATCAGCATGTAGTTAAACTCAAGAAAACTCAGCGGCTCACCTTTATCCAGCCTTGACTTCACGCTGTCGAACGAAAGCATTCGGTTCACGGTAAAATGACTTCCAAAATCTCGTATAAAATCTACGTATTTGATATCCAACAACCAGTCTGCATTGTTGACAATGGTCGCGCGATTCGATCCTTTATCAAAAGCCAACAGTTTTGCAAACACCTTTGCAATTCCGTTTATATTTTCTTGAATTTGCTCTAGTGGCATAATCGGACGCGCAATTTGACGAAAAGAAGGGTCACCAACCCGACTTGTTCCTCCACCTAGAAGCACAATTGGTGTGTGTCCTAATTTTTGCAACCAGCGCAGCAGCATTATTGCAGACAGATTTCCAACTTGTAAGCTTTTTGCAGTTGCGTCAAAACCTATGTATGCGGAAATGTGGCTAGTTGCGCAACGGTCGTCTAATTGCTCAACGTCCGTTCCTTGGTAAATAAAATCCCTTTCTTGAAGAATGTTAAGTAAATCAGATTTAAACTTTGCCAACTTTGCCTCCGCTAGCGTTTGAACAGATACGCCTAAATAGTAGCACATATTTTGCCACAAAATACATTCGAATTTTCTTTTGTTATGGGTCATCCCAGGGCGGTTTCCTCCTTGGCCGGAGCTAAGTTCTATACTCAAAAATTCGATAAGAGCACTTAGTGAGATCTTACTTTTTGCTTTATCCGAATCGGTTCAATTCAATCGGGCCCATGGCTTTGCAAAGGAGGAAACCGCCCTGATTATGCCGAGTGCGACAAAACAAATATGAAGCTGAATGACAGAACTGGGAGCCGGATGCCTTAATAGGGCACGTCCGGTTCTGTGGAGGGGCGCTCCAGTAATGATGGCGTCTACTCTAGTATAATTGAGCAAGCAACAACGTTTTCAAGCATTCGTAATTTTGTTTAAGGCTTCTTGCTTTTTTGATACGCAGAACAGAAAAAAAATATGGCTAATCAAAAAACTGGCCAATGTTGTTCCGACTAATCCATCGAACTGTTACACCAGAATTTTTGTTAGGAATTCGCACGATTATGCATTCGCCATCAATTTGGACGATTTCATCCACTGTACACTTTGATTTTTGAGAAATGCTTATAAGTGTTAACGCACAAAAATCGGCGGACTCTTCTGTATAGTCAATTGCGTCGGTTCCATCCTCCAATATCACACGCATGTTATTTTGAACTGAAAATTGCATAAAAATGCTAGGTTTTGCAGGTATGAGGGACGTTTGGGCGACCACGTGCGTTAATCCAGGATTAACGATATATATCAAGGCGTTTTTGTCTCCGTCATTGGTTATCTGCTCTTCAATGCATAGTGTCTTAAATGGAACGCCGCCGACGATTTGTTTATCACATTCTAGCCCGCTGGAATCGCATGTTGCCCATGGTAAACGGTCATACGACTTAACAAATACTGCCAGCGTGTGGATGACACGAGCTAAAGCCTGACGAGTTTGCGTGGCTTTTGAATAGGCAATGACACTTTGCAAAGTAGGAACAGTAATCGACGCAATAACACCCATTATGCACACTGCAATTGCAACCTCTATTAACGCAAATCCTTTTAACTTATTACATGAATGCACGACAAAACCCTATTCTATAGCAGAATTCCAATGACCTTACCTAAAATTTTACCTAAAATTTTTCACGACATTATTTAAATGTACCCAACCGCAAAAAGAATTACAAACAGGAGATTCGGAGCGGGTTCCCATTACAGGGCCTTTTCGTTCTCAAGTAAAAGTCGGAATTATATTAAAACGCATGTGTTTTATCCTGTGCGTTTCAGATGGGATACGAGCCTTGCGTGTCCAACAGACAAATGAATTTTGAAGGCCTCCGTAACGCTTATTTTATGCCGTGCCAATTTTCATTATTTCGAGGTTTCGATATACGCGTTATCATGTTGGAGCATGGCGGTTTACTAGATGAGCAATACGGTGATTTCAAACAAAGCTGTGAAAAATGTGGCAAAATTGGCAAGAATAAGCATCTCGGACGATGAGATTCCTTATATCGCGTCTGAGCTGGAAGGCATCATGTCGTGGATTGACCAGCTTCAGTCTGTGGACATTTCAGACGTACAGCTCAACAATGACTCTCCTTCCATGCCAGAGCGTGAAGATCGAGTCACAGAGCACAACATGTGCATGAAAATATTGGATAATGCCCCGGATGCAGTAGATCAATGGATTGCTGTTCCAAAAATGATCAAGTCCTAACATGCCAACAATTTTTGAGGAAAAACCTGCCCAAGAGATCCTATCCGTTTATGAGGTTTCTCAGCGGATAAAGCGAAGCATGGAAACGGCGTTTCCTAATGTGAAAGTTCGAGGAGAAATATCTGGGCTAAAAAAGCACTCGTCTGGGCATACATATTTTTCCCTCAAAGATCCAACTCAAGATGCTGTATTGAACGCTATATGTTGGCGTGGAACAAAAACCAACGTTGCATTATCTGACGGCCTAGAAATTATTGCTGTTGGAAGAGTGACAACATACCCTGGGCGTTCAAATTATCAAATAATCGTCTCAAACGCGGAAACGACGGGGCAAGGCGCGCTTTTAAAACTGCTGCAGGAAAGAAAGCAGAAGTTGCTAGAAGAAGGACTATTTGATAACAACAGGCCTTTACCGAAGTTTCCACAAACAATTGGTGTTGTAACATCTCCAACGGGGGCTGTTATACAAGACATAATACACAGGGTGTCAGATCGATATCCGTGTCGCATTGTTTTGTGGCCAGTTGCCGTCCAAGGACCAGGCGCGGCCGAAGAAGTGGCAGAAGCTATAGTCGGCTTTAATAAATTGGATCAAAAGCCCGACGTGATCATCGTCGCGCGCGGAGGAGGATCAATTGAGGACCTTTGGCCATTTAATGAAGAGTGCATTGTTCGCGCTGCGCATGGCAGTCTGATTCCTTTAATTTCTGCAGTCGGGCACGAAACCGATACGACATTAATCGACTACGCTGCAGATGTTCGCGCGCCAACACCAACTGCTGCAGCTGAATTGGCGACTCCAGTAAGAACTCAACTCGCTAATGACGTAAATTCGTTTGGGCAACGTTTAGTTCATGCACTTATTCGAATAGAAGAATCCATGGTCCTGCAACTGCAAACGCGCAAACTTCCAAAATTTGAGTATATCCTAACCCAGAAGGAATTGCGTCTTGACGACTATGCTGAGCGATTGGCAAGAAGTTTGCAAAATTTTATTAAGATTAAGTTACAAAATTTGGAACGAACTAAAGTACCATTTCCAAGAAATATAATAGACGCCGCGCGAGTCCGTATTCCCTTGATTGGACAAGCAATGGGCAGGGGACTACGAGCAAAAATTGATACGGCCTATTTCCAATTAAAGAATGCGTCTGATAGATTGCGTGGAAGTTCTTACCAGACGACACTTGACCGCGGTTTTTGCCTTATGACGAAAACATCTGGGGGACCAATCAAAAACACAGGTGACCTTGCTGCTATATGTCGATCCGAAAAGCGCACAGTGAGTGTGCATCTTAGCGATGGATGTTTAGATGTTCATGTCGATCTATAGCAATAATTTAAGAACCTGCCTTCATGGCTTAAAAGATCATGCAGACATGTTCTAATATTTAGCTATCAATCAAGTATGACATTAGAGCATTTAACCGTTTTCTTCCTTTGAGCGTTGCAGCAACGACACCGTCTTTGTTTGTCAAATATTTTTCTTTAAGCAGGCGATCAAACGCTTTCGCGTTTACAATACTTTCAAATGGCATCGGCAGGTCATCACAAAAAATTCCTTTTGTCATTCGCATTCCAACTAAAAGGGCTTCTTTCATCTGCTCGTCTAAGGACAACATGGTCATTTCTTCTAAAATATGCTGACGATCCATGATAGAATTCAGCCATTTTTGCGGATTTAGCTCGTGAACGATTGAATGCTTTTGGTTATTTATTGTCAAGCGGCCATGGGCCCCAGGACCAATCCCAATATAATCAGAATATTCCCAATATGAGATATTATGACGGCACTCAAACCCTGGGCGAGCATGATTCGAGATTTCGTATGCTGATAATCCAGCTTCGCAGGCAGCGTATTGTAGGTACTCAAACATACTTGCGCAAGTATTGTCATCCGGAAGAATCAGCTCGCCACGGGAATACATGTCGCCAAATACGGAGTCAGATTCAACTACCAATTGGTAAAACGACATGTGCGGAGCGCCAAGCGTAAATGCAATCGCAAGCTCTTTTTTCCATTGCTCTAAATCATGAGTTGGCCATGCGTATATCAGGTCAACCGAATAATTTTTGAAAAACCTGGAACAAAAGTCTGCCGTGCGCAACGCGTCGTCTACGCTGTGCTTTCTTCCCAATATGGTTAATCCATCTGTCCTCAAGGACTGTATACCTATGGATACGCGATTGATTCCTGCGGAATAAATATTTGCAATATGCGATTCCGTAACGTTTCCGGGGTTCATTTCTATGGATATTTCACAGTCATCTGCGATTGGCCACAATTTATGAAGATCGTTAATCAAGTCACCAAGAAACGCTGCTGGCAACAATGACGGAGTTCCTCCTCCGAAATAAACTGATGTAATTTTCCTATCACGAGTTTGTTGTGCTGATTTTTCCAAGCAAAATCTATAGGCGTACTTCCACGCTTCGAAGTCTATTAAATCTGTAATAGGGTAACTGTTGAATGAGCAGTAGGGGCATTTTGACATGCAAAATGGCCAGTGAATGTACAAAGCGAAATAATCTTTAGACACGTGCTTTTTTGAATAAGCCTTAGTAGGGGCCATGTTACTACATGTCGGATTTTTTGTGAAATGGGCATCACCTGTGGAGGCGCCGATTTCACGGCTTAGGAAAGACTACTGAGATTTAAACTATTCAGATGATTCAAAGTAATAGTCGGACAAGTTCGGTCTCTTAACGATTTTTTAAATAATACTAAATACACATTTGCAAAAATTGACGAAGCAACGTGAATGCGTTACGTAATTGGAATAAGAGTATAACCATTCCGTGTGAATACGTTTGAGCAAAGAAGCATTACTTCAAATAAAGCGCTTTATGTACAACCAGGAGCGCCAGAGGCTTATTCGAGTTATGCCATCATGGGAGCAGTCCTTCTGCGATTTTTCTACAAACGATTACCTTGCCTTATCGCACAATGAAGCAGTAATAGAGGCGGGTTGTCGCGCGGCAAGGCTATACGGAGCAGGAAGCACTGGTTCAAGGCTTATCTCTGGCAACGTTCCCATATTTGCCGAACTTGAAGCTCGAATTGCGCAAGGAAAGAAGGCTCAGGCTGCTTTATACTTTTCTTCTGGCTTTCAAGCGAATGCAAGCTTAATAAAGGCTCTTGTGGATAGAGATTCAGTTCTGCTGTTAGACAAGCTAAACCACGCGAGCATGTATTACGGAGCCTTTGCTAGTCGTGCTAAATTACTGAGGTTTGAACACCTAGACTATTCCTGTTTAGAAGAGCAACTGAAGGAAAATTCAGGCAGAAAAATGCTGATTGCCTCGGAAACTGTATTTGGAATGGATGGCGATATAGCAGATATTTGCGTTCTTTCGTCATTATCTGAAAAATATGGTGCGTTATTATATTTGGATGAGGCGCATGCTACTGGGCTATACGGGTCAAATGGTTACGGGCTATCTACAACTTGCGCTTTGAATCCCGATACCACAATAATTATGGGGACATTCAGCAAAGCGCTGGGGGGCTCTGGGGCCTACGTTGCTTGTAGCCAGCTGCTAAAAGACTATTTTATCCAAACGTGTGGCGGTTTTGTGTACTCTACAGCACCGTCTCCCTTTTGCGCTGGAGCAGCCATTTGCTCTTGGGATTTGGTTCACAACATGGGTAGTGTTCGAGCAGGCATATTCAATTTAACGTCTGTGCTTAGGCAGCGGACAACAAATGCTGGTTACGATGTGTTGGGGGCTGATACAAATATCGTTCCTATCGTCTTTCCAAGCGTAGAGGATATGTTTCATGCAAAAGAAAGGCTGCGACGTAATGGGCTCATTGTTTCTGGAATTCGCCCGCCCACATCGCCAAGTCCTCGAATTCGCATTGCCGTTAACGCGATGCACGAGCAAGACGACATAGAAACACTGTTAAACGTATTTACGTCTGAGCCCATGCA
>JAISCJ010000116.1 GCA_031265645.1 Holosporales bacterium
TTGCATCACGACGATCAATCACGTCATTAAGCTTGAGTCCCAAACGAGACGCAACTCCCCTTGGAGACGAAATCGCACGCAGAGCAGAAAACGTTGCACGAACCACATTATGAAAATTTGCAGATCCAAGCGATTTAGCAACAATATCTTGAACTCCAAGAGCTTCAAATATTGCACGCATCGCACCACCAGCGATAACTCCCGTTCCAGCAACAGCACTACGCATAACAACACTACCAGCTCCGACGGAATACGATATATCATGATGAATTGTACGTCCTTCCCTTAACGGGATCCGAACTAAATCACGTTTTGCCTGAGTCGCGGCCTTTTTTACAGCATCAGAGACCTCTCTGGCCTTTCCGGTACCATATCCGACTTGCCCTTTACCATCACCAACTACGACCAAAGCCGAAAAACGCATTGTTTTTCCGCCTTTTACCACCTTAGTTACACGTCGGACAGAGATCAGCTTTTCAATGAATTGCTGCTCATCCTTATTCTTATTGTGATCGGGGGATGTTTTCGCCATAAGTAATCCTAAAAAACTAAACCGTGTTCACGAGCGCTATCCGCCAAAGCTTTGACTCGACCGTGATACAAAAACCCAGAACGGTCAAAAACCACGCAGGAAACGTCTTTTTGCAAAGCCCTCTCCGCGATAGCCTTTCCTACCAAAGCAGCAGCAGCCTTGTTTCCGCCATTTTCGATTTTACCAGAAGACGCGCTAAGAGTAGACGCAGCCGCTAAAGTGCAAGAATTTGCATCATCTATGATCTGAGCATAAATATGCCGACCTGTTCGATGAATACATAAGCGATACCGCCCGCGAATTGTTCTGCGAATGGCCGTTCTTTGGCGATTCTTTCTACGAATGCGCAATTCAGAAGATGACAACATATTATTTCTTCTTACCCTCTTTCCTTACGACAAATTCCCCAGCACGAATGACGCCCTTACCTTTATATGGCTCGGGCGGTCGATACGAACGAAGCCTAGCAGCAATCGATCCAGTCAACTGTTTGGAGTTGGATGTGATAGATATCTGCGTCGGCTTTTCACACTTAATTAACACACCTTCTGGAATTAAATACTCCACATCATGACTAAAACCCAACTGCAAAATCAAAGTCTGCCCATTAACTAGAGCTTTATAGCCTACGCCGACTAAGTCCAAAGTAACACAAAATCCATCGGAAACACCTTTTATTGCGTTAGTCAAATTTCTTTGAACGGTCCCCCACATTGCTCGGGCAAAAGATGTTTCGTCATTAGGACGCACGTCCAACCCATGTTCATTAACACAAACATTCACACAATCAGGAACTGAAATGCAAGACTCCCCAAGTTTTCCCTTAAAGAAAAAGACATCCCTTTCTTGAGACATCGTCACTGAGGCAGGGATGACAACCGTATGCTTTCCAACTCTAGACATGACTTACACCCAAAAACCTAAAAAACAGAACACCAAATTTCGCCACCAGCACCAATTTCACGCGCGACAGCATCGGAAATAACCCCCTTAGACGTAGATAATACCGAAATCCCCAAGCCGTTCATCACGGGCTTCAAATGTTTCACAGAAGAATACATCCGACGACCAGGAGTAGAAACACGCTTGATAGATTGAATAGCACCCCGACCATTTATATACTTTAATGTAATACTCAAAATCGGACGACCATCAACATCTGCTTCGCGAATATAACCATTTAAATACCCACATTCGATCAAAACGCGAAGCAAAGACTCACGTTCAGACGAAGCTGGAACGGAAACCACCTTTTTCCGAGCCTTTTGTCCGTTGCGAATTCTCGTAATTAAATCGCCAACGGGATCACTTATCAACATAAGGAAAACTCCTACCAACTTGCCTTAGTAACGCCCGGCAATAATCCTGCCGAAGCAAATTCTCGCAATGAAATCCGAGACATCTTGAACTTCCGATAATACCCGCGCGGACGTCCCGTCAATTCGCAACGATTTCGATAGCGAACAGCAGAGGAGTTCCTAGGCAATTGAGCAAGTTTGTGAACGGCAGCCAAACGCTGTTCGAAATCCGTGTTCTTCAATGCAATAAAAGATTTCAAAGCATCACGCGATTTTTCTCTACCCTTTATCAATCGCAAGCGCCGCTTGTTATTTTCTACTGAGCTAACCTTTGCCATGTATCCTCGACTAACGAACAATGGGCAAATTTATTGCCCGCAACAAACTTAACGCGACCGTATCATTTTTTGCACTAGTGCAAATAGTCACATCCATTCCACGAATTCTATCAATTTTATCGTAATTTATTTCCGGAAAAATTATCTGTTCTTTTACTCCCAAAGAATAATTACCATGCCCATCAAAACTTCGAGAAGAAAAGCCTCTAAAATCTCGAACCCGCGGCAAAGCGACATTGATCAGCCGGTCTAAAAATTCAAACATCCGATCCCTACGCAAAGTAACGCGCGCGCCAATTTGCATTCCTACACGAATTTTATAAGTAGCAATGGACTTTTTGGCATACGTAGGAACAGCCTTTTGCCCTGCGATCAAAGACAATTCATCAATAACAACGTTCAAAGCTTTACCGTCCTTGACGGCATCGCCAACTCCCGCATTCAGAACAACTTTCGTAATAGAAGGAATTTCTAACGGATTCTTTATGCTGAGCTCCTTAGCCAACGCAGGGGCAATATTCGAATAGAACCGTTCTTTTAAACCATTCTTCAAGGTACACGCCTCATCAGACAAGCCTTTACTGGATTTAATATCAACGTTGTCACTCATATTTAGCCTTTTTTGCCCTACTCAATCAAAATTTACAGACATATACAAAACTATTTATATCGCCTTTCAAATGGAACTAATTCGCCGCTCTTCTTAAAAAAACGAACTCGCTTCCCATCTTCCGTAGCACGCGTCCCAACTCGAGCAGGTTTATTCGTTGACGGATCAACTAATGCCACATTCGACACATGAAAACTAGTCGGCTTAGTCAGAACTCCATTAGGAGCTTGCATACTCGGGCGAGTGTGTCGAGTCACAGAACCGACATTTTCAATGAACACACGTTGAGATTCTAACAATACCTTAGAAACGACTCCAAACTGTCCTTTGTTACGCCCAACGACAACAACAACCTGATCACCTCTTTTTATTTTCAACTTAGGCTGAGTCATTACAAAACCTCCGGCGCCAAAGACACGATTCTCATTTGCCCACAACTGCGCAATTCTCTAGTTACGGGCCCAAATATTCTAGTTCCGATCGGCTCGTTTTGCTTTGACAACAACACCGCAGCGTTCGAATCAAACGAGATTAACGATCCATCTGGACGTTTAATTGCTTGCTTTGTCCGGACAATAACAGCTTTCAATACTTCGCCAGCCTTAACCTTACCTTGAGGAATCGCTTTCTTAACAGAAACAACGATTACATCCCCAATGGACGCATATCGACGCTTAGACCCCCCAAGCACCTTAATACACATAACATCCTTGGCTCCAGAATTATCAGCCACGTTAAGGCGTGTTTGAACCTGAATCATAACTGCTCCGACACTTCCGACGCGACAACCCACCTCTTAAGACGAGATATCGGGCTCGACTCTAAAATACTCACAACATCGCCGATTTTATAAGAATTATTCTCATCGTGCACATGATATTTCTTGTGACGACGAACACGCTTTCCATAAATCGGATGTAACACACTATGTTCAACGCGAACGACGATCGTCTTGTCGCTTTTATCACTGACAACAACACCAGAGAAAACTCTACGAGGCATGACTATCTCCAGATTTAAGCTGTTGCAAACGAGTTAAAACTCGAGCAATATCACGCCTTACTTCCTTAAAACGACTCATTTTAACGTCCTGCATTGTACAAACCCTGATCCGGAGATTAAGCTGCTCTTTCCGTCGTTCTTCTATTATTCGGTATAATTCCGAAACAGTGTTATTCTTCAAGTCGTCGAATTCCATACTTACACCAGTCTAAAACACATTACAAAAGACATCAAGCCACTTAAATAACTACAAACCAATCCGTTCAACAAATTTTGTATCAATCGGTAGTTTTTCTTTAGCCAAATCAAAAGCTTCCCGAGCAATAGTCTCGGAAACCCCATCTAACTCAAACAACACCCGCCCTGGTTTAACACGACATGCCCAATATTCAGGAGCGCCCTTCCCGCTTCCCATTCTAACCTCCGCCGGTTTCCTTGATATCGGGATATCAGGAAAAACTCGAATCCAAAGTTTCCCAGATCGGCGCACATGACGAGTTATAGCTCGACGAGCAGCTTCGATTTGCCTAGCAGTAATCCTAGCCGGTTCCAAAGCCTTCAAACCAAAAGATCCGAAAGCAACCGAAAAACCGGACCTAGCATCACCATGAATTCGCCCCTTAAAAGCCTTTCTAAATTTTGTTTTCTTTGGACTTAACATAAAAAAACCTAAACCAATACGAAGAAAAAAGATAGAGACTTAGTCTCGAGAGTCTACTTCAAACCCCTTTTTATCACCATTATATATCCAGACCTTGACTCCGCATGTTCCATATGTAGTATTTGCGACACCAACGCCAAAATCGACATCAGATTTAAGCGAATGCAAAGGTATTCGCCCTTCCCTCGACCACTCCATTCGTGCGATCTCAGCCCCTCCCAGGCGTCCAGAACAATTAATTCGAATGCCTAGCGCGCCCAACCTCATTGCCGAATGAATAGCTCTCTTCATAGCACGTCGAAAAGAACCACGTCGTTCAATCTGCTGAGCAATATTATCTGCAACAAGCTTCGCATTCGCCTCTGGTTTTCGGATCTCAATGATGTTGATAGCAACATCATTTCCAGCAAGAACCATGATTTTTTTCTTTAATTTCTCGACATCAGTACCCTGCTTTCCTATGATAATGCCCGGACGAGACGCATGAATATTTACGCGGACCTTTTGTTCAGCTCGTTCAATAATTACTCGAGAGATCCCTGCCTGCGAACATTCGCGACACACCAACTTCCTAATTTTTATATCTTGGTGCAACAACGTAGAATAATCACGCCGACTGATCCAACGAGAGTCCCACGAACGATTTATTCCAATTCGCATCCCCGCAGGGTTAACCTTTTGCCCCATACCTTAGATTCCTTCCGCAACTAAACACAACTTCAAATGACTAAATCTCTTTTTTATGCGACCTGCACGCCCCTTAGCTCTAGCAGATACTCTTCCTAAAGAGAAACCCTGATTAACAAATGCTTCTGCCACGATCAAGTTTTCAGAGGACAAGCCATGTCCCTCGGACGCATTAGCAAGCGCAGACTTCAGAGCTTTCAAAACATCCCGAGCAACGCGCTTTTGACTAAAAGCCAACAGATTAACAGCAGTTGCCGCAGGCACTTGTCGAATTGTCGCCGCAACTAAGTTTAATTTTTGAGGACTCACTCTAATATTACTTAAGGTGGCCCAAATCTTGATATCACTCATGTTCTAACCTTTCTTTCGGTCACCACTATGCCCTGTAAACGTCCGTGTAGGAGAAAATTCTCCAAGCTTACAACCAACCATACTTTCGGAGACAAATACAGGAAGAAACTTCCGACCGTTATGCACGCCGAACGTCATCCCAACGAATTGAGGAATAATGGTAGATCTACGCGACCACGTCTTAATGACGTCACTACGTCCAGACGCGCGAACTTTCTCTACCTTATCTAACAAATATTTATCAAAGAAAGGCCCTTTCCAAACAGATCTAGCCATAAATCACTCGCAACATTCCACAAAAAAAAAGACACAAACAAAATACAAAACGAGACTAATCTCAGGCACGCCTTCTAACAATATATTTACCCGTAGATTTATTTCTGCGAGTCTTATGCCCCTTAGTACTAATCCCCCAAGGCGTACACGGGTGACGACCACCGTTCGTACGACCACCGTGAGGATGATCAACAGGGTTCATAGAAATACCACGAGTCTGAGGGCGAATACCGAACCAACGTCCCCTCCCCGCCTTCGAATCATTTCGGTTTTGATTATCAGGGTTAGACAAACTTCCAATTGTTGCTCTGCACTCACCCCGAACACGCCGAACTTCACCGGAAGGAATTCGTAACAACACGTATGCACCATCTCGTCCCATTATCTGAACGCTAGTACCTGCAGAACGCGCCATTTGTCCCCCCTTCCCTATTTTCAGTTCGACATTGTGAACGATAGTCCCAATCGGCATATTCTTCAACAACATGCAGTTACCAGGTTTCACATCAGTTTTTATACCAGACGACAAAACATCACCAACACGAACCTTATCAGGAGCCAACACATACCGATATTCACCATCGTCATATTTCACAAGAGCGATAAACGCTGTACGATTCGGATCATACTCAATGCGTTCAACAACGCACGTCAAACTGTCTTTACTTCGAAGAAAATCTATAACCCTATATAAACGCTTATGACGACCTCCTCGATGACGACTAGTGATACGACCAAGATTATTTCGACCACTTGTCCGAGGCAAACCAAATACCAAAGCTTTATGAGGACGTCCTTGCCACAAGCCTGACCTATCAATATTAACAAGTTGACGCTGCGAAGACGTAACAGGATTGTATTGTTTTAACGCCATGCTACACTCCTTCAAAAACGATATTCTGCCCAGCTGCTAGACGCACAATCGCGCGCTTTTCGTCTGACAAACGAGCTCGCCGTCCTTTAAAAACTCTTTTTTTACCTTTACGAACAATAGTTTGAACAGAAACAACTGTAACATCAAAAACTCGTTCAACCGCACGTTTTACTTCTAGTTTAGACGCTCGAAGATCCACCAACAAACAGTACTGATTCTTATCAGAAAAAGATGCTATTTTTTCACTAACGACAGGCCCTCGCAAAATACAATAATCGGAAAAATTGGTTCTGCTAGAATGCTTATTATCAACCATGTAATCTCGCCTCCAACGACTCGACAGAAGAACGAGTCAACACCAAGAAATCCTTCCTCATTATATCATAAACATTCAAGCCGATCTGTGGAATAATGTCATAACAAGCGCAATTTTTAAACGATTTTATTAACGATTCACAAACACAATCGTCAACAAACAGACCAGATTTAGACTCCAACCAAGAAAAAGAGTCCGTTATAAATTTCGTTTTAGGAACATCCACGACGAACTCATTTAATATCACCAACTCACCGCTTTGGATCTTATCAGCAATTGCCATTCTCAATCCTAACTTACGAATTTTTTTTGGAAGAGAATAATCATAAGACCTAGGAGTTGGTCCAAACACGATTCCACCGCCACGAAACTGAGTACCCCGCCGAGATCCATGCCGAGCACCACCGGAACCCTTTTGACGGACACTTTTTTTTCCCGTCCCACTAACATCGCTGATAGTTTTAGCACAATGAGTCCCAGCATGCCTTTTAGCCAATTGCCAACGAACGACACGACTCAAAATATCCAAACGCGGAGCCAGAGAAAATAACTCATCGCTGAGTTCGATCTCTCCGATGCGATCCCGTTTCATGTCAATGACGTCTATTTTCATAACCTGCCTCTATACAACATTCAGATGCGATTTAATCGCGTCTCGAACGAATACTCGCCCCCCCTTAAAACCGGGAACACTTCCTTTAATAAACAACAAATTTCGTTCTAAATCAATACGGTATAACACTAAGTTCAACTTTGTTACACGCACATTTCCCATTTGCCCCGCCATACGTTTGCCTTTAAAGACACGCCCTGGCTCAGTTCGATTACCAGTGGATCCATGACTTCGATGCGAAATAGATACACCATGAGTAGCCCTTAGACCACCAAAACCATGACGCTTCATAGGCCCGGCAAAACCCTTTCCGATAGAAACCCCAGTCACATCAACAAGCTGCCCTTCCGAAAAGTGAGAAGAATTAACGGTGGCCCCAATTTCAAGCAGGTTATTTTCCGATATACGAAATTCTTTTACAATCTTGAACGGCTCAACTCCCAACTTACTAAAGTAACCACGCATAGGAACAGATACTTTATTCGCCGGAACAGGACGCGCACCGAGCTTAACAGCACAATACCCATCGATTTCCGTAATCTTATGTTCAATAACGACACAAGGTTCTACTTTCAACACAGTGACAGGGACGGCTTCTCCAGAAGACGAAAATTCCTGAGTCATTCCAATTTTTTCAGCGATTAATCCGGATCTCATAGACAAACCTACAACTTAATCTCAACACCGACGCCTGCGGCCAAATCTAACTTCATCAAAGCTTCGACCGTCTGTGGCAGCCAGTCAACAACGTCAATAACTCTTTTATGAGTTCTCATTTCAAACTGCTCCCGGGATTTTTTATCTATATGCGGAGAACGATTCACAGTAAACAGTTCTCGTCGGGTTGGCAGAGGAATCGGCCCTCGAACACGCGCACCAGAACGGATCGCTGTCTGAACGATCTCTTTAACAGACACATCCAACAAACGATGATCGTAAGCACACAATTTGATCCGAATAAATTGACCACTCATAAACAATCCCAAAAAATACAAATAAAAACAGCGGACATAAAGCCCGCCAAAAAATAACTACTTAACAATCTTAGATACAACACCAGAACCCACAGTATGTCCACCCTCGCGAATAGCGAAGCGAAGCCCCTCGTCCATGGCTATTGGCGAAAGAAGTTCAACCTTCA
>JAISCJ010000012.1 GCA_031265645.1 Holosporales bacterium
GAAATCTTTCTCCATCCTGGATATTTCTTCACTAAATAACCTCACCTATAAGGTGGTTATTACACAACTTTGCCGTAAAAAGCTACCAATTTTTAGAATTCTTTAACGTTTGGGTATAGACCAAGCGCCAAATGCTTACAAATAGTCGCCATTCAGGATTGGCGCATCCTGAGAAAACGTCTTGGCATAAATCGTGAATCATACTGCGTTAAGGTATACTTAGGGCACCATAGATGAGATAAAGTCGGTCGCATTTAGCAAAGGCAAGCCATCACAGATGACGGTATAGTCATTCAATGCGGATCCTCTATTCAGCAAATAATTAAGAACCTCCTCGCCGTTCCCACTTTTACACAGAGTCCTGCCGTTATAAATCGCAAAGGTTGCTACCTGAGGTGCTGGCGGGAATGCCTGTGCTGGCGGGAAGGCCTGTGCTAGCCGCGATTGTGGGCGAAAAGAGAATATCGCTGGTGGCGCCATTATGTATTTTGCATCAAGACGATGCATTTCCCTCATCCACACAGGGTTAGATCGTCGCTCAGACGTAGCCGTTGGAATAAGTAATCCCTGAAAATGATTGTCTTGTGTTTTTGCAAACTTTGCCGTGCAAAAAAACGGGCTGAAAAAGAAATACGCAGTGGCACCGCTTCGCCCTAGCACAAAATCAGTTATGGGACCAGAAAAATTGCCATGAAGAAACCCAACCATGCCATATGTATCTTGGCGACTAAGTTCGATTACGTTGTTCCGACAGAACCAAGCCGCCAAGAAAGAAACGTTGCTGAATAATGAACTATTACACAAAAAATCACGATGTAGATCAGGATAGCTATGTCGCGGTATTAACGAATGATAGAATCTCGCGACTTCAGATCTAATAAAAACAAAACCTAGTGGAGTATTTTTTTCAACTGCTGCAAGCAGAGCACACGTGTTATCAAATTGTCCGTCATTTGCGTTTCTCTCCTCTATTTCGCACGCTGTTATTGGAATATCCTTCCATATATCGAGTAGCGTAGACTCGTATTCAGCGAGCTCTAACGTGTACGATTCGTGCATTTTTATAAAACAGGATCTAAATTCATGTGGAATTTGGTTCACTAGAGCGGTCCGCGAGTCGGTGCACCAGGTATCAATATGAAGCAAAAATTCTACGCAATTAAATATTGGGGCTAGTGCGAAATAGTCTCCAAAGACATCTAGCAGTTCCAGATGAATAGGACCATCGGACCATTTCTGGACGTGGTCCGTGAAATCCTCGTAATTTGTTATGAAATTTCGCTGTGAAATACTGGTTTGCTGTATGAGGATAGCCATATCACAAAATATACGCGGGAATGTTAACGAGTAAGATTTGAGTAATTCAATATCGTTGGATCCTTCGGCATTTATAGCATCAACAGTGAATCTAACAAGGTGTCTTGCAAAATCTAGCCATCCCTCTGATAAGGCGCGATGCAAGGCAGAAGTAGCTAGATGCAATGCAATGTGTGGTCCTACAAAAGGAGGACATCGAAGCATGCTAGCTAGACTATCCGCTTGGCCTTGAACTACTAAGAATGAAGTGTCCGGATCCTCTTTTAGTGCATCCCACATTACTTGACGTGCACTCTGGATTATATGGTTTGGACCTGATTGGTAAAACAACTTGTCCACGGATTGAAAATTCGAAACTAACGAATTTTGTAGGCTGGCATTCAAAGAGCATGCAAAAAGACAATTTCCTAGAATTGCGACACGGAGTAGGCTGGGCATTCTTACCTTGACAATATACTGTGTAAGCTTTCTATTTTATATCTCTTATTTCATAGATTGTCAATTGGTTGTTAAGCGTCTACTCATGTCTGTCGATTTTCGCTTTTAAATTATGTTAAATTCCTAAGCTGGCGGAGACAGACGACATTAGTAGAATGTTAATACAAACATATAAACGCACGTTCACTAGAGAATAAACAGAAGGGCTTATAGACTGAGTGATGACTCCAAAGACGCACCAACAAGGCGCAACATCGTTGTCGACTGAAGTCGTTCCAACATGCGACGATTGTATTCAGATGCGAAATTGCCTCCAGGATCCACATTTATGCGAGCCCGAACTATAATCGTAAGTGATACATTTGTGACTTTTACAAATTCTAGGCTTGGCTCATTCGGAGTTTCATCCGAAAAGAAATATTCCCACCCTGAATCTTGACGCATTGTGTCCAGAACTTGTTTAGTCATGGCGCTAAACGCTTTAATGTCTGAATCTTGTGCAATGCAAAATGTGCATGCCATGACGTGGTAGCCCATGGAAAAATTTCGAATTGTTCCAATTTTTGAAAAAGGAAATGTTTCCAAGCTTCCGTCAAAATGCCGCAATGTAATTTGTCTAATTGATATAGTGTCGACATAGCCGATTGCGCCATTTATTGATAAGCAATTTCCAGGAGCAATTTTTCCTTCGATTAAAGTTAATATGCCACGAATTATGTCTGTAAACGTGTCTTGTGCGCCAAGGGATATGCCAAGGCTTACAAAGCCTAAACCGTAAACAACAGGACTAATCGATATATTTACAGCAGATAAACAAGCAACAGCTCCAACCAGCAAGATAATAATTTTCCCAACAGAATCGAATACGGACACTGTCGTAAGCAGCAAGTTGTGAGTTCCGATGTTTACCCTTTGCTCTTTTTGTGCACGTTGTACGTACGAAGCGAAGCGTTTGCATGCTCGTTTTAAGAAAATTCGAGAGGCAATGCACACGAGCACAATCAGCAAAATCTCGATTATCGCCGCTTTGTTTATGCTTGCTTGCTCTAGTAGACTTTTGGCTGCCGTTCCCGTCTCTACAAATTCATCTTTCATTGCGTGTCCCCTTGAACTTATTTGAGACAATTATAGCTTAAATACACCTTGTCTGTCTCGAATGTATTCATCCAAATCGGAAATAACAATTTGGGGTCATCATAAGATATCTAAATATTTATATTATATAGGGTTGGTATATTAAATAATTAACTAATTACATATTGAGTGGTGCGCGTTTAGTTTGTGTACTACACTAAACATAGTAGAGGGTTCTTTGGTCTAAAACACTTATGAAGTATATTTTTTTTTGCATCGCTATACTCGCGACATCAATTACTACAGAGAGCAGCCTCTTTTTGTCAAACTCTACACAATCTGCAGATATTTTGACGAGCAAACAAAGGTGGACAGTTGCGAATACATCGTTTCTACTCTCCTCTCAAGTACGATTAGCAGAGTTAGACTTTTTTAGTAGAGGTGCGCTGGAACGCGCTATAGCTTCTTTATCAGAGGATATGACGCAAGTCGAGCAAAGTTCAGTTTGCGCGTATATTGAGGATGCGCTGAATTCTGTGTGGCGTTTGCGTTGTAAAGGATGTATCATAACTCCCAGCATGTTAGGAAATATTATATATAAAAGTCTTGTAAACAACAACGGTGTATGTGAATTGGTTAAACATCGTCAATTGATTCCAAACATGGTTGATATAATTGAACACTCGGGCGCCGTAAATTGGCGTTCGCCTACGATCAAAATCCAAAAAGCGGCAATTGCATCTTGCTTTTTAGATGAGATATTAACGCCTGGTAATCCTGGCATTTTACGTGATCCTATCACAGCGACACTTCATACTTTTGAGAAATTGGACAGAGCTATTGATGTGCTTTCTCCAATGGGTTTTGACGAAGACCTGGACGAATTCTGTGTTCAACTTCTAGATGTGCGAACAAGTTTACAGCAGAATTACAATGAACGTCCATTTCAAGGCGTGTTGCAGTCCGATGAATTGCAACAGCACGAGCCACTACAACAGTACGAGACAGGAGACGACTCAGCACAGTCAGGGTACGCCCCAGCATTGCAACAGCATGAGCCGCCACCACAGTACGATGCAACACAGCAACAGCACGCGCAAACACAGTCACAGCACAAACCGGCACAGCAACAGCACGAGTTACAGCAGCGCGGTAAAACACTGGATGAAAAAAGCCCATGTTGTTTAATCCTATAGTATCTTGCATCCTATATGGATCATTTATTAATAGTGTTAAACAAATAAGATGCTAAAACACGTTATTTAGTAAATCAGCCTAATGAAAGTGATTATATATGCTTTCCGCCACAGCTGATGTTATTCCGTCAACTTGCTGGAGTTCTTCTCTTGAAGCTCTTTTTATTGCAGCAACAGAACCCAGGGCTCGAATAAGCGCCTTTTTGCGCACGCTTCCGATTCCTGGGATGTCGTCTAATTGCGACTTTGTAAGATTCCGACTGCGAGCTTTTCTGTGTGTTCCAATTGCAAATCGATGCGCTTCGTCTCGCAATCTTTGAATAAAATGCAACGTTGGGTCGTGCTCAGGAAGCGATATCGCACAATAGCGGCCAGGTAAAAAGAAGCGCTCGCGCCCCGCATTTCTGTCCGGCCCCTTTGCGACTCCAATCATTGGAATTTTAAGAGAATATTGGGCTAAAACACCTAACACAGCAGAAAGCTGTCCTGCGCCCCCGTCGATAATCATCAAGTCGGGAAGCACTGAAGGATCCCTAAATCTGCGTGTCATCATCTCTTCCATCATCGCGAAATCACTTCCGCCGAGCTGGCTAAAATCATCATCTTTGTGGGCCGAAACAGCAAATTTGCGATAGGAGCTTTTATCAAAGCCCGTTTGATTCGTGACCACCATGCAGCCGTATGCATAGGACCCTTGATTGTGACTATTGTCGTATATTTCAATTCGCACTGGAACCTTTGGTAAAGAAAATATGCTAGCTAATCGCTGTAGGTTGCCATAAAAGTCCATGGTTCTTGCTGCTTCATATTGGCTTTGTTGTATCGCATTGTTTAACGCTTGCTCCACCCATTTATTTTTTTTTGGAGGACATTTTATGGTGACAGCGTGCCCATATTTGTTATGCATGGCTTCCATCAAGGCAGGAGCATTGTCTGGCATATGGCTTACCAAAATGCGACTTGGAGGCTTCCTGTTCAAATAGAACTGTTGCAAAAAGCTAGAGACGTTTGCGCCAGGGTCATTCAAACTCGCATGTGAATCCAGAAAAAAAGCGTCTCCCCCAAGGTATAAACCGTTCCTGATTATTAGGACCTGAATACAAGGGTTTTCTTGAAAGCTCGTAGGAGATGACTCCGCATTTTCATCTGTAATCATTTCATCCGATTCGCCAATTTCATCCGTTTGCAGAGTGCTTTCTGCACCCGTTTCAATATTTTTAGCAAGGCTAGGCTCAGCTGTCTCTGGTTCTTCTTCTGAAAACGAAACTTCAGCCACTTGCTGATATATTGCAATTACGTCCGCATCAACCAAGCTTCCAAATTCCGTTTTTTCGATATTTGTCAACTTTTCCAATCGACGAATGGTATCTCGACATCTTGCAGCTTTCTCAAAATTCAATTCGTCACTGGCTTTAAGCATTTCACTTTTTAAAAACTCTTTT
>JAISCJ010000021.1 GCA_031265645.1 Holosporales bacterium
TAAGGGTTTTTATAGTGCAATCTTGCGGATGAAGTTCAACGCCGATACCATCGTTTATAATAAAAAATTCAGGAATGGTCTCAATAATTTCAGGCAAATACTCCGCCATTAAAGCTGGAGTGCCTCCTCCAAAATAGAGGCTAGAAACCTCCTGATTTCATTAATAAGTGATTCTTTATAACGAAGAGCAACGTCTGGGGAGTATATCATCTTGCAATAAGGACAAAAGCTGCAAGTGCTTCTACAAAACGGGATATGAACATAAAGTCCCAGATTTGAGGCCTGAAGAAAATCCAACTTTTCACTAGATTCACTTGTAAAAATAAACGGTTTGATCGACCGAGTTAGCCACATCTGAGCTAGTTTGATCAAAGCGGAGTGAAGCGTTGTTGAGATCATTTTTAGCTTTGTGTAAGAGAACCTTCATACCAATATATACAGTTTTTACAAAACGCAGTGTGCAACTTTTGGACCACCTGAACTTATAGCAACGCACAACTCGTTTGCTCATACAAACGGCTGGTTTTCCCGGCTTTTGCTGCTTATAAAAAGCCGGAAAAAAGATGCCATTTGCTATATTCCACGCCCTTCATGCTCACAAATTGGAACAAACGGCTCGACAGGAATTGTTTCAGCAATCCGCAGACACTCCTCTATCGGAACTGTTGGTCCTTGACCTGTCGCAAGCCGAATACACTCCTCTGCAGCTGCCCTTGTTGCTGGGTAGATTTGAGCACAAGAACTCAACCATTTAACATGGGCAAGTATATCGCAGCCAACGAAGCCCCATAAACTACGTTGTATTGCAAGTTTTAATGTAAGATTCCTCAGTATCTCCGGGATCATTGCGTCTGGGAAAACACACCTCTTCGTCTCTGGGATCATTTCAAATTCAGATGCGGCATTACACCAAGAACCAGATATAAAGCGTGTATGTTTCCCCTGGCTCGACGAAGTGGAGGGAAAACAATACTCAAACAAAAATTCCGCCAACTTGTACGCGTCACTAGGCATAAAAAGCCGCCTTGCTTCATGCAATTGCATACTGGTGTATGGCACGTCCGCAGCAATGCAACTCCCCTCGAATAAATTCGCTACCAACATCTCTGGTGGGCACCCTATTTTTAATAGAAAGCTAACAGCCGCGATTTTATCATTGAAACTGTTACTATCCCTCATGGCAATTAGTGCACAGTGCATGTCCACGCCTTCCAATATACCGCTCGAAGAGAGTACCCGCGCAAGCTCCAAACCTTTGCCTGGAATATTACATTCTGTGGCGCTTAAAAGACAATCACGGACTCTCTCATTTTTTTCGTCTGTTTTGTCAATAAAGTCAGATTTAAATACCCACAGAGCAAACTCAAATCTCAATTTGGCATTCCCAGAATTAGCTGCATCTAACGCAAGCTGGAAGGCTTCCTCTGCAACATACGGCGTTCGGTTACATTCCTTCACGAACTGTAACAACTGCATTACTGCCGAAAATTTTATTTCAGGCGAGCCGTGCTCTATTGCCATTGATAAATGAAACAGTGGAGAGCCATCGGCGATTCTATACGGCATTAATCTGGCGTTCAGCATTAGCGCCAGATCCCACCATTGTGAAACATACATAATTAGTAAACGTGCAAGCTCAAGATGCCCCTCTGGATTGATATTTGTAATGGTTTGGGCATATTCTGTTGCCCTGCGGATTAACAATCGCCTTACCTCTCTTGTTCTTCTGTTCCTACTAGCCCTAAACAATACATCAATAACTTTAACCTTCGTTTCTGAAACGCCATAGTCTATAATCCTCGCTGCGCACAGTATCGCTTCTATTTCTCGTTCTTCTTTTTTGTCGTATTGCGCGCTTGATTGAGGCGCATCAAAAAACCATTGGACAACACTAAATGTCGTTTCTGGATCGTAATTTCTTGCAAGATGTAGTGCATAATCTGTAATCGCGTTTCTATTGGCTGGCTCGTGGAGGAACAACAACTTTATTGCTTCAAATCTATCTTGTAGTCTCAAAGACTCTTGTTTGCTTGCAGCCCAATAAAAACGTAGTGCTACGTGTTTTATTTCTTCAGGAAATAATTGCGCGATCCTAAATTGCTCTTTGAGAACATCTGGGTGTGAGTCTGGAAAAACTAGCGCAGTCTTCATAAATTTCATTGCAAGTTCTTTTTCTCTTGAATTATTCGATAACAATTGCGCGATCCCAAATTGCTCTTTGAGAACATCTGGGTGTGAGCCTGGAAACCTCAGCGCCATCCTCATAAATTCCATTGCATATTCCTCTTCTGGACCATCCAATAACGATCGCGCTACCCTAAATTGTTCTTTGAGAACATCTGGCTTTAGATCTGGAAATCTTACCGCAGCCCTCATAAAATTAATTGCAAGTGCTTTTTCTTCTGGAGATCTCGCAATCTTAAGCAAAGCCTCCGCAACAGAAATAACTGTTTTCGTTTCGCAATATTTGTCCTTGAGTGTCAGGATACTGCGTGCACAAGCTATAGCTTTCTGTCTTGTTCTTGGGTGCGTTTCTGCGTGTTTGAGCAATACTCTCGCCCAGCGTAATTTTTCGTCAGGCGTCTTATTTTTCACCACCAGTGTGCGCACCAGACCTTCCAGATCTGGATTTTTTTCCGCGTAACAGAGTACTTGCGTCAGAAACCACCAATATGGCATGGCGTCCACACTATCTAACAGTGCCCACTCCACATTTTCTTTTTCGTAAGCTTGCCTAATGAGTTCTGTTGCAAACAGAACGCATCCGTACCTGAGCTGATCTCCATCCGGTAGCATTGCTGTGCGCCCCAGCAGTAAGCGTACAAACTCTTCTTTATCACCAAGAATATCTGGTGGGACATTCTGGCTTAAGAAAAGTAACTGATTGGTTCTATCAATTGGAACCGTCATCATCAACCAGTACAAAAAAATACGCCTTCTTTCGTTTATATTGTCTTCGCGTACGACCTTCATCGCGTAGTCAAATGCAAGGTTTGCTGCCTCTGGGTTGGATTCAGAAAAACGCTCAAACACCTCTACAGCTGCAAGCGGATATTCCTCAAGAATTGCGCGCAAATCCTCTATTTTCGCTGGAACCCCACCAGTAAAAATGTCGTCAAATTCCCGACGAGACATATATGATTTCTCTCCATCCCAATATGGAACAAGAATCCTGTTACTAGTTGATAGAGGTAGATGCATCTGCCCCGGCTCGAGTTTTACGGCAAGCGCTGAATGTGTTGATCGAGGCATCCGCCCCGGCTCGAGCTTTGCGGCAAGCGCTGAATGGATGGTTGCCTGACAAAGAGCGACGACCAATAATGACGAACGTAATGTTTTCACGATAATCACATCAAAAATTTATACTAAAACCAGCATAATGGTGGCATCTTTTTTATATAGATGCAATAGGCCTCGTTAGGAAAAATTTTTCAGCCTACCAATCATAAAAAGTTTGCTGGAACGTCGGATGCGGTGCTCAGATAGCTTTAACAAAATCGCATCTTGTTTGCTCATGCAAACGCTGGGTTTCCCGGCTTTTGCTGCTTAACATGGCGTAGTATATCGCGTCCAACGAAGCCCCATAATCCACCTTGTGCAAGCTTTAATGTAAATTTCCTCAGTATCTCCGGTATCATTGCGTCAGGTAAAGTACACTCCCCATCAAAATTGTAGTGCCTGGTTACGTAATTTTTTCCATCAG
>JAISCJ010000029.1 GCA_031265645.1 Holosporales bacterium
TATTTCCTCAATGAGAACATGGATGATCAGCAAATAAAAGAAGAATTAATGACGGATGTTATTGATGACAATTCTAACCTTATTGAGGCTAATCATGGCCTTTAAAATAATTAGTGTTGATGAGCGCCTTCAGGAACAGTCTGGCATCAAAATGATCATTGTCGGGCATTATGGGATAGGAAAAACAAGCTTACTAAAAACACTAGACGAACCAACTCTTTGCATCGACCTTGAGGCAGGCCTTCTAGCCGTTCAAGATTGGCCAGGTGCAACGATTTCGGTGCGCACTTGGCCAGAAGCAAGGGATTTAGCCTGTTTGATCGGCGGACCAAACCCTGCTTTGCGCTCTGACCAAGCTTATTCTGCACGGCATTTCGAAAGCTTACAAAGAGAAAACTCCATTGATTTTAGTGAATTTCAGGTGATCTTTATCGATAGTTTAACCGTTGTCTCACGCCTGTGCTTTCAATGGTGTAAGCAGCAACCTGAATTTGTTCTGGATAGGACAAACAAAGTGGACACGCGAGCTGCGTATGGCCTGTTAGCCGCAGAAATGCTTGGTTGGCTAAATCAATTTCAGCACATTCCTGATAAAGACATTGTTTTCGTTGGATTGCTGGAACCTCGCACGGACGAGTTTCAACGGCAAACATGGCATTTGCAATGTGAAGGAAGCAAGACAGGACTAGAAATTCCCGGAATTTTGGATGAAGTAATCACAATGACTGCGGATTCTAATGGTAACCGGATTTTCGTTTGCCAGACGATCAATCCTGGCGGCTATCCAGCAAAAGACCGAAGTGGTCGGCTGGATATCCAGGAACCCGCGCATTTGGGGAATCTCCTTAAGAAAATAAGGAGGCCATTGGTCCAAAAATTGGGGCAATCCGAAGGTGAAGGAGAGCATCATGAGTGATTTTGCAAGAGAATTCGTAACGGATTTTAATGATATTGGAACAGTTGGAGATGAATTGATCCCAGCAGGAACAATCGTTAGTGTCCGCATGACTGTGCGATCTGGTGGTTACGGCCCAGAGCAAATGTTGACTAAATCCCGTGGAACGGGAGCTTTGTATTTAAATACGATGTCACTTGTAACAGAGGGTCCATACATTTTGCGACGAATTTTCCATAGATTTGGCGTTTACTCAAACGAACAAGGGAATGATTGGATAGAGAAAGGCCTCCGGCAATTGCGTGCAGTACTTGAGTCTGCGCGGAATATCCTACCTTCGGATATATCTGAAACAGCTAAAAATGCTCGCAAAGTGGCTAGTTATAAGGATTTCGATGGATTGGAATTTTTAATAAAAGTCGGCATTGAAACTCCGAAAAACCCGCAATACAAAACTGAAAATTGTATGCAATGCGTGGTGACACCTGACTGGAAGGAATATGCCGAATATAAGGCGAATCAAGGTCTTCAGGTTGCTTGGCCTTTACTAAAGAGAGGTTAAGATGACGTTTCCAAATAATAATCCACCTTGAACCAAAGGATTGGCAAGAAATTGCAGTAGCACAAAGTCAATCTTATATTAAAGGAGTTTAAAAATGAGTAGAAATACTAGCCAGGTGATTCTGGCAACGGGTGAATTATACCCAAAATTTGACTTAAAACCAGGCATGATATTGCTTGGGGCTGAGTCACAACCTCTCGCACTAAAAGGCGTTGAAACTCGTAGAGTACCTGCGTTTGAAGTGAAGCCGCAAAAAAGCGAATCGTTTTTGGTTGGGTTGGATCAAAAAATCCTCGCAATGTCCAAAACGAACGAACCGCTTTTGTTACCAGCTAAAGATTACGTGGAGTTTTCAGCAAATTTGCAGCAAAAGTTTTCTTTGGCGAAGGCGATATTGGACTTTCCAGAATCTGAATTACCACTGGATCCATATTTCCAGGGACTATTGTTGGGCAACGACAAATCCGATACGAAATTTATTCCAAAACAATATTTATTTGCTGATAAAAAGTCGCGACAAGCCTTGCTGGCTGGACTATTGGACACCGATGGCTACCTGGCGGGGAGGTATTACGATTTTAAAACGTCATCGCAGCAACTTGCTGATGATATTGCGTTTTTGGCGCGTAGCCTTGGTTTGACGGTATTCGAAAATCGCCATCCTAAAACCAGCGGCTGTGTTGCTCGTCTATATATTCATGGCGATTTTTCAGAAATTCCAATTCGAATTCGCCGAAAGATTAGCAGTGTTTCAAGACAATACTT
This sequence comes from Holosporales bacterium, assembly GCA_031265645.1. GTDB lineage: Bacteria > Pseudomonadota > Alphaproteobacteria > BNTO01 > BNTO01 > JAIRNK01. Next base: position 2,223 of record JAISCJ010000029.1, read on the forward strand.
TGAAAGATTCACCATTAAACCTGCAGGAATCCAAGGCATTCAGTATCTAGATATTGAGTCTTACTTACTTGGTGATTGCACCATTCGCATAGGAGACCATATATGACAACGACTCAAAAACAACCAGATTTTTCGGAAAGAGCGTCAACACTACCAGAGCAAAATCTTTGGCGAAGTGTTGTAACGCAAGCCGTTCGCGATGCTTTTTCGAATGAACAATATCACCGTTGGAGCGCTTGGGCGTGGTTCTACGGGGACACAAGTGACTACCGCTGGACATGCCAATTAGCCGGAATTGCCGCTGATCGACTGCGCCAAGCGATGATCGAAACAGTTTTTCTCAACTATTTAATCCAAAAAGGAGGATTT
>JAISCJ010000022.1 GCA_031265645.1 Holosporales bacterium
ACAAGAAACCTACATAACATCAACATTGTTATTTCTTCTATCACGTAACAGATCACGGCTCAATTAGGTTTCTGCACTTGTTCAGACGCATCTTTTAATAAAGTTCTCTGGACAATTGAGTTAGGTTTCGATAAACGCGCATTGCTAATATTCTGCTAGCGTCTGCCTTTGTCAGTTTAAAATTTAATATAATTTAAAGATAATGATCGATAGATATTACTATGAACTTAATGCTTTGCTAAAATCTAGTGTTTCATAAGAATTTTGCATATAATACTGTATAAAAAGTAAAAAACGCTCAAATTTATAAAACAAAACGCTTGCCAGGTAGAAAATATTTCGATATACGTTTACTGGTAATGTTATTGGCTAACGAGAAGGAAATGAAAAAGAACATGAATGTAAAAAGGATACTACTTGGGATTGTTGCACTTGCCTGCAACGTTAAAGGAGAAGAGAGCCATGCAATGATTCCACTTAAGCGGGTTCTGCTCTCTCCTATTCCAAAATACCAGTACGTAGCACAGTACGGCAATTACTCTACCCACCTAAAGGCGCAAGCGCTGGCGTCTTTAAAAGAGACACCACTTTCAGAGCATTTTTCAGACGAACAGATGGGTCGCCCTGAAATGCTAAGACTTGCTCTAAAATATAGAAATTTGCTTTTTCCAACGCATAAAGTTGATGAGGCATGCGTTACCATCTTTTCGTATCTGATGACACGCACACTAAATGAGTTCGCTGATCCAAAAGACATTGTCGAACCTGGCAATGTACTCGCATATAGGTGGACCCCAGAAGAGCTTATTGAAGAAATGAAACGCTGGGAAGTACAATTTGAACAAAGTGATGATGGTATTCCATTGGGAGTCCCAATTCGTGTAGACAATAACACCATCGCTGATTTAATGAGAGAAGTTGGAGTGACGAAGAGAGTTCTTTTCCCTGAAGAGGTAAAAGGGTTGCAATTACGTGATGATTCATGTGCAGAAAAAACACAGGTGTACTGCCTGGACCACAGTAAATTTTTCCCATTTTTAACACTGTTGGTAGCAGGTCAACAAACGCTTAGGTCCTTAAGTGAAACCGATATGGAATACTTCTACACAGCTTTGCAAAATGCTCAATTGAATAGACATAACCCGCGCCATGTAGATCTCACACATTTTCTCGACTCCATGAATAAAACGTTTGGGACCAATTTTACTAAAGCGAAGAGAGAATATCCAAACACCACCGCAGTGGCCATAGATGCGTTTACAACAGGTGAAATGCGTCCACATTTTTTCGATGCTAAGGAAGGAAAGAACTTAGCTAATAGCTTCGGGGTAGATTTGCGTTGGCTTGCTTTAATCTGGGCACAGATGGAATATTCGAATAAGAAAGACATTGCCTTATCAAAAATCCGCCAAGCACAGCATTCAGGGTTTGATTACTCCCTAATACCCGCTTGGTTAAAAGCGGCATCGCAGGGATCCGTAGAGCCAGAGAATACATCATTTGCGGCGATATTGGCGTGCTTACGGTTGGGTTTTGAATTAGGAGAGCATGATACAGCGGAAGCAATGTTGCCTGCGCTACAAACATCGCACGCAGCTGCAGGACAAGCTGCACTAAGGCAGTATGCTATGGCCCCTGTAGCAAAGGTACTAGAAGACATGTCCGAAGAAACGGATCAGAAAATTGCTAAAACAGCAAAAGAACTCGATCAAGCTGCATTACATCCCGAAGCGCCGCGGACGCTAGGTTCTATGATCCCGCTTGTGCACGCAGAAGCGTGTGGGCAGCAGAAAGCATTAAAACATATTACTAAAGAATTGGTAGCGTTTCAGACAGAGCCACGCTGGAATGACTTAGATTTTTCAGAAATTGTCCCTAATGAGTTTTCAAGTATTAAAACATTGGCCGTTTTTATGGGGTGCCAAAAAGCTCAACTCCCGTATGAACTTGTAATAAGCACGCCAGAACGTGTGATGATTTAGTCCTGACCAATCAATAAAGGGGGGGTCATCTCAAAAATCTCTCTGAAAGGTATCAAGAATATTTACTCATTGCTGAGCCTCCTCCCCTTGCAAAACCCGCGTGCGGGTTAATCCTATACGTACGTTGTATTAATGAAATAATCAACAAATATACCCGAGCGTCGCGTTTGCGCAGACACAGTCTGAGACAAAATTCGAAAAATGTGTGACCATTTATAAAAATTCGATCACAGAGCCTTTTGATTTTGTACTGCACAATCGTCAGACTTTCAAAAAGTGAGGAGGATGCAATTTCACAAAATAAGTTGGATCACGCTACGGCCTTATTTGAAGCTTTTCGCGACGGAACACTTGCTGTCCGTGTAACTCCGCGTGCTGGTGCAGAGCGAATAGGTATAAGCGAGGATGGTCTTGTTAAAATTTATGTAACCGTTCCGCCAGAATCAGGGAAAGCGAATGCACGAGTGATCGAATTAATTGCGAAAACGCTTGGCGTGGCAAAATCTACTGTAGAGATCACCAGAGGCGAAAAGAGCCGGAATAAAGTGATCCGGCTCAAAAAATAATAAACTTACTTGTCAGCGGACATAAAGCCCGCAAAAAAATAACTACTTAACAATCTTAGATACAACACCAGAACCCACAGTATGTCCACCCTCGCGAATAGCGAAGCGAAGCCCCTCGTCCATGGCTATTGGCGAAAGAAGTTCAACCTTCA
>JAISCJ010000025.1 GCA_031265645.1 Holosporales bacterium
GGCTCTATATATTCACTATAAATACTTTAATTTTGGGTAAAGGAAATGACTGAAAATGTTAATCTCACAAGAAAGGAACTAATCGAGTTGTCTACCACGCTAACGGCTGCTTATTTGAGTGCGAACGAAGTGGATATGTCAGACGTGAATTCAATTATTCACTCGTTTTTTCAGGTTTTAAACGAGCTGAACAAGGCCTCCGGAGTGGCCAAAGGACGCCTTCCAGTTGCGCCTGCTGTGCCAATTGAGGAGTCAGTCCATGATGATTATATCGTGTGCTTAGAGGATGGTAAAAAGCTTCAGATGTTGAAGCGCCACCTTAGCACCGTGTACAAAATGACCATAGAGGAGTACAAAGAACGCTGGAACCTGGGACCAGACTACCCAGTAGTCTCTCCGAGTTACGCTCGCCGTCGTAGTGGAATTGCGAAATCTACAGGGCTGGGACGAGGCGGACGCCGGAGAATGAAGATTGTCGATGGGACGTCAGGGTCGGCTGTGGTTGCGTAACGTTCGACTTCGAATAAAAACTCTTGTGGTCACTCGGCTTGTAAACAGTATGAACGGCAATGAAAGGTCTTAGCTTTTATGTAAAAACGTACGGTTGCCAGATGAATGTATACGATTCAGACAAGGTAGCCGCACTTCTAGTGCAAAGCGGAATGTCGGAAGCCAAAAGCTTAGACGATGCTGATGTCGTTGTGTTGAATACATGTCACATAAGAGAAAAGGCCAAGCACAAGGTTTATACGGAGCTTGGATATCTTCGTGAACGGAAGGAAGCTCGTCAGGCAAAAGGCAAGCTGTTTATCATTGCGGTTGGTGGCTGTGTAGCGCAAGCGGAAGGGGAGAAGATGCAAGAACTTGCCCCCTTTGTTGACATCGTGTTTGGGACGCATACATATCATGAACTGCCAAACATGATTAAAGCCATTTGCGGTAGCACGGGTGCAGGGGAAAGCGCAAAGGAGGGAACAGGGGTTTCACAATCACTCGGAATAACGCTTTCTTCAAGAAGCCGTTCACGATTGCTAAATATTGAATTCTCAAGTGAAGATAAATATAAATTTTTGCCTTTGTCTAATTCAAATAAGAAAGCTGCGTTTTTAGCAATACAAGAGGGTTGCAATAAGTTTTGTACATATTGCGTTGTTCCGCACACGCGCGGGCGCGAAGTATCAAGGGATGCACACTTTATTATCCAAGAGGCGGCGTTAATGGCTTCCAATGGAGTGAAAGAGATTACCCTATTGGGACAGAACGTGAATTCGTATCGCTGGGATGAACCGGGAAAAAAGTGGTCATTTGCGTCATTGGTTCGTTCTATCTGCGAAATTGATGGAATAGAGCGCGTATTTTATACATCGTCTCACCCAATTGACGTCACGTTGGACATAATCAAGGCGCATGCGGAATTGCCGCAGCTTATGCCGTTTTGGCATTTGCCTGTGCAGTCTGGGAGCACAAAAGTCCTGAAAGCAATGAATAGGCATTATTCAGCAGATGACTACAAGCGCACAATAGATCAAATTCGCGAACATAATCCAAACATTGCAATGTGTTCAGATTTTATAGTTGGATTTCCTGACGAAAGCGATGATGACTTTGAGCAGACGCTAGACCTCATCCGCTATGTTAATTACGCGCAAGCATTCTCGTTTAAGTATAGCCCTCGCCCAAATACAGTCGCATGCAATTTGCCACGCCAGATTGATGAATCCATAAAAGTTGAACGCTTGGCACGATTGCAGGATTTATTGCGAGAGCAACAAACAAAATTCAACAAAAGCTGTATTGGGCAAATATTGTCTGTTTTATTTCAAAGATATGGAAAAGGCCCCAACCAAGCGCTTGGCAAATCTCAGTTTATGCAGTCTGTTGTGGTGCATACGCCAAATCCAGAAACATACATAGAGTCAATTCAAAACGTACGCATCACTGGAGCGACATTAAGCTGCCTTGAGGGGCAGATTCCGACCTAGCGAACATGTCAAAAAAAGTTCCAATATTGCCTCCGAATTTGATGCGCCTTTTAGATGAGCGCATGCGAGAATTGTGGGGATGCGTTGCAGTGGTTTTCGCGATGTTATGTGCGTATGCATTGTGGAGCTACTCACCAAATGACGATTCTTTAAACGTTGTAACGTCTACACCGCCTTCCTATGCGTTAAAACAGGTTTGCGCAAACATTGCAGATATTTTGAAACAAACATTCGGTGCAATGTCTTGGATCTTTACAATTTCAATCGGAGTACTTGGCATAAAAACGACGCAAAGCAATGTTCTAACGCTTAGGCGTTTTTTCGAGGTTTTTATAGGAACATCACTGCTTTGCATCTCTGTTCAAAGCTGCTTTATTCAGCAAGTCACCGCAAGCAATTTAATGCAGCCTATCCCGACTGGAGGGGTCATTGGGTTTTTGTCAACAAGAAAGATCCTCGAATTGCTGAGAAGCAATGACCTAGGCAAAATGTTTGTTGCATGCATGGTTACGTTCTTTTTAATCGGATTGATGATATTAAAACATGCGCTAGGCGTAACAATTCGATCCATTTCTACATCTATTCGTAAAATAACGAGAGGAATTCAGCGGGTTATATTCAGGATCCAAACGCCAAAGCCATCAAATGAGGCTCCAACATTTTTTAAGCCCAAAGATGAATCCTCCCCCGATGAGAGCGAGCCCAAGCCTCCACGTCAGCCATCTCGCCCCACTCGAGCAAGCAAGGACGCCTCTGGATATCAACTTCCGCCTGTAGAATTGCTAAAGCTTCCACCAGATGACACCTCAACAAACACGCTCAGCAAAGAGCGAATTAATGAACAAGCAGACAAGCTCGTTGAAGTGTTATCAGAATTCGGCGTCAACGGTGAAATTATGGACGTTCAGCCGGGCCCCGTCGTTACGATGTTTGAATTTCGTCCGGCTCCAGGGGTAAAAACGTCGCGCATAATAAGCCTATCCGACGACATTGCCCGCTCTATGAGCGCCTTATCTGCTCGCATTGCGAACATCCCAGGAAAAAACGCAATAGGAATTGAACTTCCTAACGACAAACGCAACTCCGTGTATTTACGGACACTATTGGACCACGCAGCATATCGACAAACCAACTGCGGCTTGCCACTCATTTTGGGCAAAAATATCTCGGGCGCGCCCGTTGTTACGGACTTGTCAAAAATGCCCCACTTGCTAGTAGCAGGAACAACAGGCTCCGGTAAGTCGGTATCAATAAACACAATGATTTTGTCCCTTTTGTACCGGTTCACTCCAAGCGAATGTCGCTTTATTATGGTCGATCCAAAAATGTTGGAATTGTTCGTATACAACGACATTCCGCATTTGCTGACGCCTGTTGTGACTGAGCCGAAAAAAGCCATATTCGCGCTAAAGTGGGCCGTCCGTGAGATGGAATCTCGGTACAAAGCAATGTCTTTGATTGGCGTGCGAAATATCGATGGGTTCAATCAAAAGATTAACGAAGGCAACCAAAAAGGTGACGTGTTCATGCGCCGAGTGCAAACAGGCTTTGACCCAGAAACCGGCAAGCCAGTGTTCGAGGATCAACCTCTACAGTATAAAACTTTTCCTTATATCGTTGTCGTAGTGGATGAAATGGCTGACCTAATGCTCGTTGCTGGCAAAGAAATTGAAGTCGCCGTCCAGCGCTTAGCTCAAATGGCGCGAGCTGCTGGAATTCATTTAATTATGGCTACGCAACGTCCATCTGTTGATGTAATCACTGGTACAATAAAAGCAAACTTTCCAACGCGTATTAGCTTTCAGGTTACGTCGAAAATTGACAGTAGGACAATTCTCGGAGAGCAGGGAGCGGAACAACTGCTTGGGCACGGTGACATGCTTTACATGAGCGGAGGAGGGCGAATTTTACGAGTCCATGGACCGTTTGTGTCTGATGCTGATGATGAAGCTGCTGCCTCTTTTATAAAAGCTCAAGGCGAGCCCGAATATATTGACGGCGTAACAGATGAAATAGAGGATGGAGCGGAATTAGTGTCTGAAGGCGCCGTTCAGCGCGATGACTTGTTTAACCAATCAGTGGAGTTAATTAGAAGAGAAGGACGCGTTTCCATTAGCTACATTCAGCGCAATTTTCAAATTGGGTATAACAAGGCTGCAAAATTAGTGGAACAAATGGAAAAAGAAGGAATTGTGTCTCCGCCAGATCGCACGGGAAAGCGTGAGATTTTATAAAAAAATCGTTACTGCTCCGAACCACTTTATTCCGAAAACACCTCTCTCGGCGCATTTTTTATCAAAGAATTCGGACAAACTGTCATTCTGAGTGATTTATACAAAATCTCATAAATAATGTGCAAAATGCCTGACCTGGCAGACAGATTGGATAGTTTGAGCATTTAAAGCTCCAATATGCTCTGATACCAAATCTGAAAAATGACTCGACAGAAGAACGCCTGAAAAGCGTTGCGTCGCAATCGTTTCAGGCAATCAATCTGTCATATTATTAATGAGATTTGGTATCAGAACTGTATAGAAGAGCAGGAGCTGCATCACAAGAACGACGAGTTTAAGATTTCAGAGTATTGAGTTTACTCACACGACCGCTTTGCAGGCGTAACACGATGCTACCGGCTTTATCCGGTAGCAGTTTATTTACTACATGCTTCTGTTTTATCCTACGCGTAAAAACGGCGATAGCCGTAGTGGTCGATTCGAAAAGTTAAATACTACCTGATGTGGATTTATATCGGCTAGTGCTAAGAAACCTCTACCCATTACTACAGACGCATCATCCCCTTGATTTATCAGCAGTTGGCCATATTTTCGCTGCGCTGTCGCAACACCGAAGAGAGCAATAGTCATCAGTTCATCCTCAGATAAGGGTCTCTGCAGGACCGCTGTTGCAAGGTCATTTATTGTACCTCCTGCGCCCGCTCCAACTTGACAATAATATGCCTGTTTTTCTAACAATGTCTCTTGCGAGTCAGCAAGCTCCATCAAAGAACATGCGGCTTCCGTATGCCAATGATCTGCGGCATCCCGATAATAAGATATAGCTCCCTCTATTTCTTGAGGAATTATCGTCCCAGTTAACATTAGTTGTGCTAAATCGCACTGTGCGTCTAAATCACCTCGAGTTGCCGCTCTAGTTAAATAAAACACGCCAAGTACTTCATTCGATGGCACGCCGATTCCACGAGCGAGACATGCACCATAGAAATATTCAGCCCTTGGGTGATGATATTTATCTGCTGCTTGATGGAACATCTCAGCTGCTTGAACAAAGTCCTGATTGACGCCTCTCCCTTCTAACAGGTGCTCTCCTAGCAAGAACGCAGCCTCTCCGGTGAACGGTGCAGTCCTTTGAAGCAAATGAGCTGCGTGCGCGTAGTTCTGCCCTACACCGACCCCACGTTCAAAAAGAGAAGCAAGATAAATAATCTCACTTGAACTGCCCAGTTCCGATGCTCGTATCGACCAATGTTCTATATCTTCCCAAGGTTTATTTTCACGCGCTAATAATATCTGAACAATTCCCTGTGCTCCCTCTTTAAAGCCGTGTTCTTCGGCGGCTTCAGTAAAACAGTCAATACTAATGCCTTCATCCTCTGATTTCTGCCCCCAAGGTATCAGTGCTTCAGGTATGTGGGCATCATAAGCGGCCTGAAAGAGTAGTATGCCCTGCTCACGAAAACGTTCACTCTCAGCTCCACTCATCGCGCAGTAGTAATTCCCCAATGGGATAAATGCGTTGATATGCCCATGCTCTGCAACGAGGTGCGCAAGGATAAGTCCCCCTATACGCGCGATAATTACACCACCACGTGTTAACGCAGCGGAGCCAATTTCACATGCTTCATCTCTCCCATATACATCTACGAGGTTTGCTCTTGTAGCCAAACGCGTTACTACAAAATTACACGCGTCTTCAATAGTTTCGAATTCGTGCTCTTCATCGGAATACATAAGAAAGTCAGCAAATTCCACCACTTCGTCATGAGTAAGCCAGTCACAAGCGTCGATCAGACCGCAACCCAACACACTTGCCATTGCAATTAATATCCTATTCATAAATTTCCATACAAAAATACAACAATACTAGGGCACATCTTAACTCGAAATGATATATTGTCAATCTTTTTTCCGAATTGTTATGGGTCAGATCAGGGCGGTTTCCTCCTTTGCAAAGCCATGGGCCCGATTGAATTGAACCGATTCGGAGAAAGCAAAAAGTAAGATCTCACTAAGTGCTCTTATCGAATTTTTGAGTATAGAACTTAGCTC
>JAISCJ010000037.1 GCA_031265645.1 Holosporales bacterium
CTTTATATAGCTAAACCACTTTAAAACGATTCACATTTACGTTCGAGCCTATTCTCTTTTGGTTTGTTTCGTGTGAACTATTTTCATGTGGTTTTGCTATAGTCTACGACATAATCAACTCATTGGATTTTCTATAGTGTCGATTGCTAAAATTGGGGCGATTGCAACAGTATTAACCTTCTACTCATGTCTGTCGATTATTACCTTTTGATTATGTTAATTTTTGGAGCTGGCGGATCCAGACATTAGTAGTAGTCAACCGTATTTTTGATGATTCGAAAAAATAGGCAAAAGATTCCTGAGCGGCTGTTTTTCAGCCGTTTCGTTATTGAATTTCACATTTTTTCGAAAGAACGGATTATATCGATTACCTACGCTAGCGAGTCAAGGATCGCTGCGCTCTCCTCCTTGACTCGCGCGTGGAATCGAGTTTTTTTTCTCGTTCCGAAAAAAATGTTATATGACAATGCAACTGGTGCGTCCCCAAGTATTTTTGGACAGTGGCACAGTATTAACTGGGCCCCATGTTACGAGAATGTCAAAAAGCTGCAAGCGCGTATCGTCAAGGCCATAAAAGCAGGAAGATGGAACAAGGTGAAAGCCCTGCAACATCTTCTGACACACTCGTTTAGTGGAAAGGCTTTGGCTGTTCGGCGAGTGACAGAAAACAGGGGGAAGAAAACACCTGGAGTTGACGGAGCGATCTGGTCAACGCCAGCGTGTAAATATGCGGCAATATTGTCGCTTAAGAGCAAGGGGTACAAGCCGATGCCCTTAAGACGGGTCTATATTCCCAAAGCAAATGGGAAGATGAGGCCTTTAAGTATTCCAACGATGAAAGACCGAGCGATGCAGGCTTTGTACGCAATGGCCTTTGATCCGATCGCCGAAACACTAGGAGATGGTTGCTCTTATGGTTTTAGGAAAGCAAGGTCAACCGCTGATGCTATAGAGCAATGCTTCCTGATCATGGCTGGCAAAGACCGTCCGCAATGGATCCTCGAGGGCGACATCAAAGGATGCTTCGACAATATTAGTCACGACTGGCTGCTGGCAAACATTCCGATGAATAGGACTATTCTGAAAGGATGGTTGAAGGCAGGTTTTATGGAACGAAAAGTTTTCAATCCATCAGGAAACGGAACGCCACAAGGAGGAATTATTTCTCCCACACTGGCCAACATGACTCTGGATGGACTTCAGAAATTCTTACTTGAAAGGTTTCCAAAACGGAGAACGAACGGGAGAGAAAATATGAAGGTAAGCCTAATTCGTTACGCCGATGATTTCATCGTTACTGCAAAAACGAAGGAAATATTGGAAGAAGAAGTTCTTCCTCTTATCCAGGCATTTTTACGGGAGCGAGGTCTTGAACTGTCACAGGAAAAGACCAAAATCACGCATATAGACGAAGGATTTGACTTTTTAGGACAAAATATACGTAAGTACAAAGGAAAGATGCTGATAAAGCCATCCAAGAAAAGCGTATTAAAGTTCTTAGAGTCAACTTGTGCGTTTATCAAGAAGAATAGGACAACGCCTCAACATGAACTGATAAACGCGCTTAATCCCAAAATTAGAGGATGGTGTGAATATCATAGACATGTAGTTGCGAAGAAAACTTTTAGCAACGTAGAATATAAGATTTGGAAAACTCTTTGGAAATGGGCATGTAGAAGACATCCAGGCAAGAATAAATCGTGGATAAAGAACAAATACTTCATTCGCGATTGGAATCGAGACTGGTGCTTTGTTACCCAAAACCAAGGACCACAAAAGAATGGAAACAAGCTTGTGCGCTTATTCCCTCCTTCTCATGTTCCTATCGAGCGACACGTCAAAATAAAACAGGATTGCAATCCCTACGATCCAGAATGGTTTCCATATCTCAAAAAGAGAAGCGACCTGAGAACAATTAGGTCACTGAAACGGAAAGCGCTGGAGCAAGTCTGGAGACATCAAAGCAAGGAATGCCCAGTCTGTAAACAACCGATAACGGCTGATACAGATTTCGACGTTCATCACATTGTGAAGAAGTCCGAAGGAGGGAACGACAGCCCGTCCAATCTGATGCTACTGCATATTAACTGTCACAAACAAATCCACAACACTAAAGGAGGAATAATTTTATGACCGGGTTTCAAGATGAAGCCTTAAAAAGGCTCGAGCCGGATGATGGGAAACTATCAAGTCCGGTTCCTAGGGGACGGGGAAGTGGTGACACTTCCTTGTTACCCGGCAGTGAAAATGAAATGGCTATGCCAAAGATAGAGATGACGAAAACGTCAGAAATTCCGCACGATACGTTGGACCATCTGCTAATCCAAACAGTCAACGAGCATCCGTTTTCAATATCCGGCGGCGCACTGATCATCGGGATCACCCTTCTAAAAATCATCAAGAAATTGCGAGGTAAATAACATGTTAAAAATTGTCCTCGGTGTAGCTTTTCAGGTCCTTGAAACGGCAAACACTCGTCCTACTGATTAAAGGTACAGGCCTGCTTGACATACAGAAGCGAAACAAGGCACACTGTCAGTAGAAGAACTACATTACTCTGAGTTACAATGCCTAAGTCCACAGCGCTCCTGTTTATCATTCCATGGATAGCATTTTTCGTCCCTTCCAACGGCAGCCAACCGTGCCCACACAACAACGAAGACATAGCGGAACCGTGTTACTCCGACCAACTGCGAACAGAAATAACGCCACTCGCACAAGACATCCGCAGCTTTGCCCAAGAAATTCAGAATCTAGATCCGTTTGAACTCAAAATATCAGACGACACAGCTCTGAAACTCACTGAATCCATAACAAGCCTAGAACTAGCTGTTAGAGGCCTGCTATTCTAAATTCTTTTGTCATTCTGTGTCGCAGAAGCGCGACTGCGAGAGCCCATAACTGGTGAGTAGAAAGCGGTGCCATTAAAAGTTGATAGTTAATAAATCTCAACCCCCCGGCTACTGCTTTTCTAACTCGCCACACATTCTTGTGATCAGATTGCGACCACGTTCATTATCCTGCCGTTCTGAGCTGCTCCAGAGATTGCGCCAGTGTACCGATCCCTCTGGACGTCATCTGGAACGCTAGACCGAGGGATGGCCCATTTGGACACCTGGTATGTGTGCACCTTGCCACAATAGAATCCAAATCATTGCTTGACTTACTTGCTGCTTGCTGCTTGCTGCTCATTACGTCAGCAATCAAAGCATTCCGCTCTCGATTGATCTCATCTATCCTATCGAAACCCGCCTTCAGCGTTGAGCAAAAAGCATTGAGAGATGATAACGCTGTGTCAATTTCCCTCGTACATTCTGTGCAAACATGATTCGATTTTACCTGAGCACCAAGATCATTAAATGATCGTTCCATCCCAAGCAATTGCGTGCGCACAAAATCTATAGGCCTAGCGTGCTCGCCACTGTTCCCGCAAATATACGAACTAAAAACAATGGATCCGCAGAAAAACAACACTTTATTCATAAAAACCACCCGACTAACAAAACACTACCACCGTCTTTATAACTCTCCTCAAAAAAATATCAATTTTTTTTGGGAGGAGAATTATATCGTATGTCAACTGATCAATCAATGGATGCGTAAGATTTATTCCGGTTCTTACTGGGGGAACAATAAAGTCCAGCAACGATACCGCTTTTGAATGGCTTGTACACATCCCATTTGATGTTATTTTATACAATATTAAACGTGTTCGCGCTTAAATGGTCTGCAAATTAGTTTTTTTTTAATAAATATATATTCTCAACAACTTCAATGAAAAGACGAAAAAATTGTTTATTTACAATTTGTCTAGCTACGAGCACGTCTATTTGAAGTATGTCGCAGATGCATAAAAACAGTGAGTACTGTCCAATATGGTTCATCGGCCCAATCGGTGGCAATTAAGAGCGTTCTTTTGTCATATCCACAAAACTAGGTACGTAATGCATTGATTGGCAGTAGAGTTGGTCTAATAAAAGAATTCGGTCGTTTTCAGATTTTGGAAATATCAAAGCTTCGGAAAGTTCGAAAAATGTACGAAAATGCATATAAAACGTAAATCTGTCGCAAGTTTTGAATGTTGATTTATTCGCTTATTTTTATTTAAATGATAACGGTAGAATTATTCTCGTGACGATGATATGAATAAGACTGATTTCGCCCACTTAGTTGCAGAAAAAAGTGGCATGAAGATTTACGAAATTGAGAGCGTGCTGAATGCTTTTTGCGAGGCGGTCTGTGAGGTATTGGCGAGCGGGGACCATGTTAAACTTGTTGGGTTTGGGACTTTTGAAATGGTGCGCCGTCAAGCAACGGTTGGGCGAAATCCACGGAATGGGCAAGTTGTAAAAATCCCTGCGACGAACGTGGCAAAATTTAAGCCCGGGAAATTTATGAAGGAGACCTTGAATGGCGTTGAATAAGCTGTTGTAAGCCATCATTGCGAACCCTATGCCAAACATAGGGTTCTTTTATGCGCCAGTTATATTGCTCGTATCGCATGAAACGGTTGGTTCTTCTTCGTTCCATGGCCTGTCAAATGCTATCCCAGAAAACTGCGCCTATAGGGTATAAGGATTGTTTGATGCGAAAATACGATTTAAGCGATGCTTGATAATTTATTTTCGTGCGTAGATTTTGTGGTTCCTGTCATAAATCAATACACAAAAAACACTGTCCTCATCAAAATATCCAACGAATCGGCCTTCGCCATGATTCGGAAGTTTAAACTGAAAAAGTGGAAGAGCTAAATTTTGCAACTCTGGAATGAATTCACTTACGCTATGCGCATGAAAATTTTTGCACCTTTTTATCTCTCCCCACGTCATGTTACTAAAAGTAGCCATGGCGTCTAAAAAATTAAATAGGCTATTTTTATCAGAATTCGCATCTTCACGCGTATAATATTTCGTTCCCGTCAAAAAATACTTGAATGAAAAACTTGGGAAATACTTTTCGTAGCCACCTAATCCCACGGCGCCACCCGATTTTGTGAGTAGTACTGCTGCAAAATATTCTGCGGAATAACCCCATGCCCGTCTGGATTTTTCTCAAAAGCATCCCGCCAAGGCGTTTCTGCATATATCATGTTGACCAGAGACGTAGCAGAATGATCCATAAACAAGTCTAAAAACTTATCCATATAGCGCTGCGCTTCCGCATCAAGAACGTCAACGTCCGCCTGAGAACTTTGGTCAGCAATCGGCAGCTGACCGTATTTCTTATAAAATTCGTAAACTTCCGGAATAATCGGGCCGAACTGTCCCGCCTCTGCATCGTCTTTAAACAACGGGGCCTGCTTTTTTACGAGATGCCAAACTTGAGCATAAAACAAAAGCTTTTGAAGTTTTAGATTAGTCATGACATCACCATTTTCTGATGCAACAGCCAGAATATATTTAGCAATATCAAGAGCACTGTAAACCATGATTGCCGTCGATAAAAACATAATCCCTACGCTGTAATTATAACATGCTTTTGTTGGAATTAGTGGAAATCGCATAAGATTTTTAAAGTTGCAGATAATTTTGCTATGTGCCAACAATCGGTTCTTCTTCGTTCCACGGTCTATTTAGATGTTTATGGTCATGCCAGAAGATGGCGCCGGTGTAGGATGCAGTTAGGGTTGGAAGGATTGTTTGGTGCAATGATGTGGCAAAAACATTGGTGTTAACACAGTAAAAATGAGCTGAGGCAATCCATTTTGTGGTTTCGTACGTTTGTGAATGAACGGCAGAATAAGCTAAAGTATTTGTAAAACGCTCCAGGATTTCGGTTTTGGTGAATGTCCACGGCTGATCTGACAACGCATCGTTGCTTAGAACTATTGGACTGCCGGTTTCTTTAATGAAGAATGCGCCGAGGGCGGTGTTTTCAGAATCAAGTAAAGTGCCATCGCTAAGAACCAAGTGGGATTTTGCGAATGATGAGTAAACTGTTGGAATTGCTGTGTTTGCAAGGCCATTGGGCATTTCAAAGATGAATTAATGCTCGTGAACAAAGCCTGGATCAAAGAGTTCTGTGCAGTCCTCGCTGAGGATGCCATAGTCTAATCTGAAAATATTATCGTTATAAATGAGATATGTTTTGTCGCGTAGAGCATATGATAAATGCGTAGTAGGTAGAGCCGCGTCAATTTCAGATTTTGTTTCACGTCCAAAGGAGATTTGCAGGTCGTCGCTATCACGAATGCCGGAGTAGTCGCTTAAGAAGTCGCCATATTGATTTTGATCCAATATAAGATGAGCGTTGAATGTCACGTAGTAGTAGTTGAAATATCCAATTAGCGACATATTTAACCTTTTCACGATCTTTTCAACGGACAGCATCATATTCTTGCGCATCCATTCGTTCACGCCCTTCAATTTCTTGGCGACCCTTGTGCTATCCGTCTTCAGCTTCACTGTAAACTTTTCGCGCAGAGTCTTTCCACAGTACAGTGTAAATCCTAGAAAATTGA
>JAISCJ010000111.1 GCA_031265645.1 Holosporales bacterium
CCGACCCGGTTTGGGAAGTCAACGCCACAAACGGCGCTGACGGCTTACACGGGCCCGTATATGTTGCAGAGGCTAATAAGGAGATCGTATTCAAGACGGTAACTAGGTTTGAAGCAAAGTCTAGTGGCGTTGGATCCTTGACAAACATTGGTCTTACGGGTGCTGCTGTAGCATCAGGGAACACCACAGCCCAATTTACCGCAACCAGCGACATCGCAATTGAATTTGACCGGCCCATCGCCACAGTGACTAAAGCGCAGTTGCGGTTCTATAGGGACAGTGAGTTCTTTACTCCGATCGACAGCTACAAGTTGTCAGACGACAAGACGGTCCTTTACATCACGCCTGCTAATATGCTCGCTCCCAATGAGACCTTCGTTGTAAGGTTGGCTGTTACCGCCGCAGACGGACAGCAGATAGTATACGATTCGACCAATACCGGAGATTCTACAACTTGGGCGAATGGGGCATTCTACAATCAGGACTTGCGTATAAGAACTAAGGATGTCGCAATCTTTACAGGAATTCCGATTGGGAGGCAGCCGGCATCAGGCGGAACTTTAGCGACGACACCAGCCACTGGTAATATTGGTAAAACCGAAACCAGTATGAGCTTGGTGTTTACAGCCGCTGCGGCTGGCTTTCAGCAGGACTACGCTATTTACGTAAGGAGATTTGATGTCTGGAATACCACTACTCCCGTCATGTCAAACATTACCGTAAATCAGGGACAAACTGCTCCTGCCGCAGGCAATCCTTTAGTTGTTGCTATTCCGGATGATGGTATATCTTCTCCTTATAATCATACCACTGGGGAAAATATTCAGTACAAGGCACGGGGCATCAACAATTATGGCTATGTAGCAGAAGCGACTTCTCGGTCTCTTCCCTTTGCTCCCTAACTGAAATCTAACCTCACGTTCTAACCAAGAAACGTTGAGACGATGCCGGCCCGGTTAACCCCGGGCCGGCGTTTTTTTGAGGGAGGCAGGCATTAGCGCCAATAGTAACAGGACTTTTGGGGCTTGGATGCTTTTCTTGGGAGAAAGGGTAGTTAGAAGCAATGGGGAGTAAAATTTTTAAAAATATTTTGGGAAAAGTTGTTGACAAAAGTATAAAATTATGGTTTACTATGTAAAGGCTTGTAGTTTTATTGTATAAAATGTGCAAGACATAGTAGAATGAGATTCAAGAAGAAGGATATATATGATAATACAATATACCGTAAATAAAGTTTACTTCATAGACAGCGTTGCTTATTGTTAATCAAAGCAACCGTATAGACGGTACGGTCAATTTTTTAATTATATTACCTGGACTAATAGTGTAGGTAACCATGGGAGGGTAAAGTATGTATTTGGTAGCAAATTTAAGATGCACTGTTTGTAAATGGGAATGGCAATCATGGGGAAATGACTTTGTGTTACAAGATCTTTGCCCAAACTGTGGTTGTTCCAGCCATAGTTTTGTCCATATGTGGCGTTATGACGAAGAGGGTGGGCCTTTGATAGAGGAATCCGCCTTTGATGGTGATGGTCGTATGTTATGGACAACTCCTAAAATAGAAGATGAAAAATTGAAGCGAAAGATAGAAAATGAAAAAAGAATTAAAGAAAGAATAGAAAAGATTGTTAAAGATATGTATTCATAATTACCTGAGGGCTTGGATAAAGAACGTGAACAAGAACGTAAGCATCAAGAAGAAAAAGAATGAAAACACGAGGAAAGACTAAAAGCCCTAGCCGAAAAACAGAAACGAGCCCGCCAGAACAGGAACAAAAAGACGATCAAATGGCAATTTACTACGCCTGATGCGAGGATACAACTCTATGCTTTATACCCGATTATTTAGTCTAAGCATCCCACTAGAGCCGAATTTATCGCCTAATCTTTGTCCGAAATCGGAGACGACCACTGCCCATCCGGTGTACGCTGGAAATATCCCTTGACAAAAGAGTAAGTCTATGCTTTACTATGCAAGTGTTTATTCACTTGAATATTTTTGAACAGAGGTGTTTATGAATAGTTTCAAGAATTTATGGATTATTGGCAACGGCTTTGATCTTTCCTGCGACCTCAAAACGGGGTATCATGATTTTCTGAATTGGTATAAAGGAACTCCAAATGAGATTAGGATCGAGGCTTACGAACTAATTGAAAATAAAAAATATTCGATGTTCAACAAAAATAAACACTCGCTTGCTGAAATGTTCAATGAACCAATGCAAGTAGACAAGGATACGTTTTTTTCACTCGATTATTATGTGGGCCATTATGATAAATCGATCATAAAGGACTTTAAAAATTTGGAGCCTGAAGAAAAAGAAATAATTACCTGGGCCGACCTGGAGCTCAAATTAGGCAAAATCTCAGAAAGCTCATTCTTCCGTAGCCATGACATATTTGGCATGTGCATGGATGATTTACATTTATCGCTTAACAAATATCTTTTTGACGTTGATAAAGAAGAAGAAAAAAAGAGCGGCGGATCGTTTAAAAAAATTAACGAAAATGTTTGCCGTATCTTTGACGACATAGATATAGACAACACTGTCTTTATCATTTTAAATTATACCAAAAACTTTGAGCGTTTTATCAAATCCCGCCATCCGGATAAAACACCTAATCTTGTTTATTTGCACGGAACGGTTGATGATGGCAATACCGTTCTTGGCATCGGATCGGAAACACAAATTTTTAATTCAGCTTTTGTTCAAGACCCTGTTGTGAGGAAAAGACTCCTTAAAATGGATATAACAAGCGGTGAACGCAACCAACCTTATGAAGATTTTTGGATATTTCTTAATAATAATCTCATCTTCGCCAGGGATGAAGTGAATATTTTTGGCTCTTCAATGGGAGGGAGCGATGGCTTCCTGTGGTATTCGTTTTTGGGACAATTCATGCAAAAAGCTACTGGAAAGGTAAATGTGTATGATGCCTATCGCAGGGAATATAAAGATTGGTATGGTCAAAAGCATGTCTTCTATGATTCGGAAAAGGCAAAAAGGAATAGCATTATCTGTAATATGCTTTTCTTTTTCAATTCTTCATATGATACAGCGGAGATTACAATGGGTGTCATGGACGATTTAAGTTCAACGACAGAAAAATACATTACCGAATTAGAGCAACGCCATGTTCCCGAAGGCGATAGAATGTTGAAAAAATACCAAGAAATCAAAGTGAATGGTGATGTGAACGAATATTTTGGTTTGATTGATAAATACCTTGGCGATCTGGAAATGGAATTCAGTGAAATTGATTCTTATGTCGATGAGATTGATAGCATTATCGAGCGATTGAATAACTTTGTTGATAAAGCAGAAAATAATGAACAAAAAGACGAGCGGGAAAAATCATATGAAAAAATTGACAATATTGTCAACGATGAAGATGTAGCCGAGTTCCGAAAAATTATAAAAGGTTTTAGTAAGACTGGCATATTAAGAACAACTCTTTTAAATATGAAACCAGGAATATATCCAATTCATGAAGAGCCGTATAAAACTATACTTTATCGGTTATCACAAGAAAGCGACAGCAATATTAAGATACACATAGCTCTGAGTAGAGAAAAACTTGTTGATGGAGCGGTATTGGGAGATCATTCATATTCATTTCAGCAGCTTGCTGACTATGCTAACGAGGAATGTGAGTGTAATATTGACAAAGCGATTTCGAAAATTGCAGATCGAAACAGGGATGGGGAATATATATTTAGCGATGATTCATCCGAAGCCGATTATATACTTCAAGAGACAACCAGGTATGCTGTGAATAAAATAAAAAAAATATTGCACTGCTACTCCACATTCGGGTATTAGCACTTACTAAAACTTGGGGAGCCCATATCCGTCAAATTAAAGAGCGCTGATTTAGTGCCCATACATCCTTGTTGGTGCTTGGTACTCCTGCAACAGCACAAAGCACTCCTATGTTATTTTATGGTTCTTCTCCTTAAAAAAACGCCGGCCCGGGGTTAACCGGGCCGGCGTCGTCTCAACGTCTCTTGGTTAGAGCGGAGAGGTTAATACTCACTTAAGGAGTAGTCTGGAAAGTAATAATCGCAGAAGTCGCTTCTGAGACATAGCCCAGGTTGTTGACACCCCGTGCTTTGAACTGGATGTTCTGCCCAGTGAAATGAGGAGCATTACCAGGAATATCAACATTCACAGGATTCCCTCCATAAGCAACACTAGGAACAGTTGCTCCTGCAAGCACTTCAACATCATCCAAAATTTCATCTGGATCCCAGACGTCATACAGGCTTCCGTAAATAAAGTACTCTTGGCCAAAGTTAGCCACACCTGCTGCCGTAACCGTAAAGGTCAGGTCAAGATCGGTATTGGCCCTAGGAACAGCTCCAGCAGGGGTTAACACCAAGGTTCCACCAGTCGCCGTCGGCTTCGAAACTCCTGTCAGCCTAACATCAGCAGGATTCTCAGTCTCTATGTGCAAGTCCTGAGCGTAGGGATTTGCCCAAGCGCTAGGATCTCCAGGATTGGTAGAGTCGTACACTATTTGCTGTCCGTCTACTGAAGTAACATTCAGTCTTACAACGAAGGTCTCGTCGGGGGCGAGCAAGTTCGTAGGAGCGATAGTAAGGACAGTCTTGTCCGGCGACAGGGTGCCGGCGGAAACCGTTGTGCCATAGTACTCAGTACCCCTATAGAACCGCAACTGCGCTTTGCCCACCGTGGCGATAGGCCGGTCAAATTCGATAATGATGTTGCCGTCTTGCTTAATTTCAGTGGCGGCGGTGCTAGTGAAACTCAAAGCGTCAAGGTTTGTCAACGTCCCAGCAGAAGTCCTTACTTTAAACGTAGATACCGTCCTAAACGCAATCGACTGCACATCATTCTCGACCTCAACATACACGGGCCCGTGTATACCGGGATCGCCGTCCGTGGCTGTGACTTCCCAAACCGGAGCGGTTCCTACAGTCTTAGACAGCGCCAACTGCAGATAATAAGTAGCGTCAGCCCTCAGCTTCTCGTTCGGCGCAATCGTCACCGTCGTTACCTTCGTCGTAGCGTTGGTCACTAAAGTCGAAGACACGCTGAGAGGTGTTGCTCCAGCTTGGTCGGTATCCAAGATAGCCTTGGAAATCCTGGTGCCATCGG
>JAISCJ010000135.1 GCA_031265645.1 Holosporales bacterium
GCCTCGCGGTGCGGCTGAATACCCCGTTTATATGCGGTTTTTATCTGCCAGTAATTTGTATTTATCTTGGTCCATTACCTGAAGAAAAAACAAACGACTGGCAAGAAGTAAAAATATTGCAATTATAGCACCGGTGCTTCCTGCGACCCTTTTTGAAAAAGATGCACTTGGTGGCGGAGCTTCACGGCGAAGAATCGGCATCTTAGTATGACGGAGCACGAGATTTGTCTGTGTTTTTTATACCATACTAACAGAGTAACCCTTTGGCGAAAGCTCCAAACAGATAATATTAAGCGTAGAGAGCACCCAAACAAATATGACTCAATGGCATAACTGAAGCCGTAGGGCCTTAAACAGCACGTACGGTTTGTGCGGGGGCGGCCAGGAATAGCGGCGTCTACTCTCGTATATATCCCCAAGCTCCAAAAGATTCAAAATCAGGCGAACGCCCCAGGGAAGCGATATATGAATGTCGCTATCCAATATTAAGAATTTTCACATCTTTCGCCACATGAAAGTTGTCGATACAGAGTAAGCGCGTGGTGGGCTCCATCTGCACGCAGCGTATGATGCGTATACATGGTTTGGCCTTATTATCCTTACTCAAAACTATATGCGCTGAAGTCGACGCTCCCCCCGAACGGTTCACCAAGCTCATCACATTGCAGATTCGGAAAATTGAACTCATCAGGATCTAGCGGCGTTAGCGGCGCAAACAGTTCATCAGTTTCTATTGGCACCACATGCGGATCTTCACCACGTGACGCGCTAATGACACGTCTGCGATTTAGTAGTTGCACACGACATTTTACTTGATTCCATCTCCTACCTGGGAAGTATTGTGATATCATACCCCATTCGGGCCCCAATATCCTATATTTGTCCAACAGCATCTGATCTTCATCTTCTCTCCATGGAGGAGTTTTTTTGGGACAAAGGTGCCTATAACGACAATAACACTGAGTAGGAGTCACCCCTATTCCAATTTGCGTAGAAATAAACGCAAAATTCTTACCAAATGCTGCCACGAGAGCAAGCAGCTTACGGTCTTCTTCTTTAGTAAATTTCCTACATGAAATGCTTGATCATCTGGTAAGGCAATTGTAATAATGCGAACGACATTGCAGCGGGGTTAGACCCCCTCTCATTCGCTCTGCCACCGTTTCCCAGGAAGAACCTACCTCTGCCACGATACTTATTAGCCTACTGTTTTCTTCTTGAGTAAAAGACCTGGGCCAATGATCTCCGGCATCTTGGCTTGAACTTAGCTCTATTGTAAAAAACAAGCCGATAAAACTGAATGCAGCAACGATATACTTCATATTATCTTCCAACGTAGGTGAACTGACATCGCTTTTTCATGCGAAATTAACTGAGTTAAAAGATAGCATATTCCCGAATGTGTGTAAAGTCATAAAGTATAAATAAAAAGCTGCGTGGTGTACCATCTGCACGCAGCGCATAGGGCTTTCACATGGAGCACAGGATTATTTCAAGGAAAAAACATTGCAACGCAAAGGATTTTATCATGTGTGGACCAGAATGAATCTGCGATGCGTCTACATGTCGATCCGTTTGCCCTTTTTGCGTACATGGCATCTCAGGAAAATGTTGACGTTTGGGCCTTAGTCGGAGCCTTGCGATGGATATCATATCCAATCTGCGTTTGCACATCTAAGTGAGATCTGATAATATACGTTAAGAGAATATTAACGATACTGAGCCTAAATGATGGGGATCAAGACCAAAAAGCGCCCAATGAGAGGTTCTCTGTGGGGAAAAGGAAAAAGATCTGGCCTCCAGCAAGACCGTTCAAAGATTAGCTCCGAACAGCGAAAAGTGAGCATTGGCGAATGGATAAAACACTGCTGCTCGCAAAAATACGGATGTGCTGTGCTTGCAATTACTCTGTTTGCCATAAACGGAATTCCTTTTTCTATATTCGATTTTTGCAAAAAAAATACATACGGTGTGATGACAATAGAATTTGTGGTGGCAAACGACACGCCTATTTCTAGAGTGTTTTATATAGGATCAGAGCGAGGTCATTCGAAAGCGTTTGAAATGGCCCAAAGAGGGAATAAAACGATGAACAAGCAACGTGCCCATAACGCGAACATTTTTTGATACACTGACCTATCGAGAATCTGAATGAGACATCGATGGACATAGCGAATGCAGCAAAAGAGCTAGAAAGATTGGCAAAAGAAATCGCCAGGCATGACCATTTATATTATAACCTCGCGCAGCCAGAGATTTCAGACCATGAGTACGATGAACTACGGCGAACAAACACTGCACTAGAAAATGAATATCCAGATCTCATAAGGCATGATAGCCCGTCTCGGCGCATTGGTGCTTTGCCGCAAGTCGACTTTCAAAAAGCAAAGCACGAAAAGCCAATGATTTCCTTGGAGGACGTGTTTTCTGATGAAGAGTTGTGCAGTTTTTTCGAAAAGGGGTCTAGATTTATAAATATTCCTGGCGAACAATTTGTTTGTACCCAAAGGTCAATGTGGGCGGAATTGAAGATTGACGGATTGTCTGCTTCGCTAATTTACGTGAATGGCGTTTTGACTCGTGGTGCGACAAGGGGCGACGGATCAACAGGAGAGGACGTCACGCAGAATATAAAAATGGTTCGAGACGTGCCATTCCTGCTTCCTGCGCATCCACCCTTAGAACAACACGGAAAGCCCAATCAACGGATTGAAGTGCGAGGAGAAGTCTATATGACCAAGGAAGACTTCGCATATCTGAACAAGAGCCAAACGGAAAAACGTGAACATTTGTTTGCAAATCCCCGAAATGCTGCATCTGGTTCTTTGCGTCAGCTTGATGCAAGTGTAACTCAAGCTCGTCGCCTTCGTTTCTTAGCATATGACGTCGTTGACGATTGCTTCGAGACCCAAGAGAGCGTCGTTGACTACTTAAACAGATGTGGATTTGTTACAGTATTCCCGGCAAGGCTGTGTTGTTCTATGCAGGAGCTATCAGACTATTACCACTATGTTGAAGCGGCAAGAGAACAAATTCCATATGACATTGACGGCGTTGTGTATAAAGTCAATGATAGAAAATTGCAATCTCGCTTAGGAATTATTGGACGCGCACCACGCCACTCGGTCGCACATAAATTTAAAGCGGAGCAAGTTGAAACAAAAATTTTGGACATATCAATTCAAGTGGGACGCACAGGGACCCTTACGCCAGTAGCAGAACTCACGCCTGTCAACGTCGGAGGCGCAGTTGTTAGTCGCGCGACCCTGCATAATGCGGATGAGATCGCACGACTTGATGCACGCATTGGAGACACAGTGATCTTGCAACGCGCTGGGGACGTTATTCCCAAAATTGTCAACGTTGTAACGGAAAAGAGACTTCCCGACGCCCTGCTGTTTACTTTTCCAACGCAATGTCCATCTTGTGGACGCAATCTAAACCCGCAAGACAATCGGTGTTTAGCTGGATTTGAATGTAAAGCTCAAGCAATTGAACGGTTGTCTCATTTTGTTAATGCATTGGAAATTGATGGATTAGGCGGCCGTAATATAGAATTTTTGTACGATACGGGCAGAGTTCACGATTTCGTTGACATATTTACGTTACAACAGCGCAATGAAAAAAATGACCTGCGCGGCGATTTGTTTGCTCCAGCAGTGATAGCCACACCAAGCGCAGACTCGGAAAAAAATAGTTCAAAAAGGATTTTTAACATGCATCCATTGGAAAATGAAAATGGATGGGGAAGCGTGTCTGTAAAAAATCTATTTAAAGCAATTGAAGCATGTCGGTCCGTTCCTTTGGATAAATTTATTTATTCTTTAGGAATTCCACAAGTTGGAAAGCAAATGGCGACGTTGTTGAGCAAAAACTTTAATAATTTTACCGAATTATTAGATTGTTCAGTGGATAGGCTTTTGCATATTGACGGAATTGGGACGATAACTGCGGAAGGCATTGTTGATTATTTATCAGAGCAACGCAACGTATTTACGCAATTGTTGGAACACGTCGCGTTGTGTCAAGACACGCACGAAGCTAAATTATTGTTATCCGGCCAACAAATCGTTTTTACGGGGCGTTTTGTGGAATTTACTCGGAATGAAGGCAAAGCCCAAGCCATAAGGCTGGGAGCGCAAATTGCTTCGGTTGTGTCCAAATCCACGACCCTTGTTGTTGTTGGCAAGGAACCGGGAATCAACAAAAATAAGGCCGTTCAACTTGGAATAAAAGTCGCAAGCGAAGAAGACTGGCTTAATATGCTTATGTGAACGTTCAAACACATATTATAGTGTGAACCGTCTCAAAGTAGATGAACCGTTACATACCAAAAAGGAGGTTTTTTTTTAAATCAATTTGTAGTACAAATACCGTACGGTGTTTGACCTATGCGGAAGAAAGGATGAAAAAAATATTAATTACCGTAGGTTGCTTGCTATCTAGCAACGCGTTTTCCTCAGGAAAAACGCTATGGCGAAGCGCTAAGGATTTGTACTATGACGCTATGAACAGTGAGGTTCCCGACATAATTAAATTCAACGCAGCTATGACTATGGCTGTGTCCGCAGCTAAAGAAGGGAATGCAAAGGCGCTGAATCTACTAGGAGAGAATTTCTGGTGGGTCCAACACTCTGATTTACAAACTAGTCAACTGTCTTTATTTAAATTATCTGCGGACAAAGGTGACGAACGTGGACTATTTAACTATGGAAAATTATTGATAGAAACAAGCAAAACTCCTTCTGATTTTGATTGCGGAATGGAGTACATAAGACTCTCAGTAGGGAAAAGAACTCCTGGCGGCAAGAGAATTTGTGTAGAAGCGCTGGTTGCTTTTTCATTCCACCTACTGGACAACGGCCATTCTGAACGGGCAATATTCTACCTTGAATTAGCGGCCAACGTGAAACCATCTCAATTTAGGATCCCTATTCATGCT
>JAISCJ010000069.1 GCA_031265645.1 Holosporales bacterium
ATCGGATCCTTTAAAAACGCCAACCACGCCGTCAGAATCTCTTGTGCATCCGCCTTTTCCAGATTGAACTTCTTTAATTCAATAAAAAAGACTCTAATCATTTTTGTCATGCACCCGTATGAAGCATGAGCTGTTGGCTGAAACGTCATATATGCTTGGTTTATAGCATCAGGCCGCTCACTTCCAAGCACGTTTTCATTAAGAATCCAAATACCTATAACCCTCACTGTAGTGTATGATTCGTTTTTACCTAGGGATCCTCGCACAATGTCCGACGTATAGTGGAGCGCTCGGTCAAGAATTTCGCCTGTGTTATATAACTGGATTTCGATATCTATTTCCGTTCTATCACTGCAAGTAGCACGCACGTCTATGCGACTAGTCTTATCGTCTTTAGACATTTTAGGAAATTCTGTGTTTGTTAGAGTCAGATCTTTGATCTGAGGATCGCCTTTGAGCAACGCATTTAAAAATGACACTAAAAGGGGCTTATAGCGTTCCACTCCGAAAATATTCTTAAAGACGTAATCAAGTTTTGGGTCTAATAGATTCGTTACCATATGTTCTATGTTGCTCATATCCTTCCTTACATTTAATTATAGCATTGTTTGTATGATGAACATAATTCTTTCAGTAGGTCAACATAGAAAAAAGTGAAAGAGATCGTTATGGATAAATTCTTTTTGCAAATACGCCGTATGCATAAATCCAGTTCTTAGGCATTTTTGTTTTGGAACCATACTTCAAAAACGCAGTTATACTCCGTGTTTTCGCGGTTTGTATAATAGAGAATTGCTAAGAATCGGTAAAACAAACTACAAATTAATTCAATTCCGATCGTTTCTTGCCCTTCAGTGTGAAAAAGGTAGAATTAAACAGCCGTACAGAGACAATGAAGAGATAGGATGGGCAAATGTTGCAAAGTGGCTATCTTTCGTATATGCGGGTTTAACTTCGATTGTGATCGTGCCGCTATTTTTAGCCCTTTATGTTCCCTCAAAAAAACAACCGTGCAGGAATGTGCCCCGCCCATTAAACAGCCAAGTGCAACACTACTACGTGATGGATAATACAGAACGAGTTACAGCGTTCGTGTATCGTGTAGAGCAGATGTTGTTTAAGAAGCTAAATAGGCGGAGCCAAAGGAAGAGTTATACTTAGGCAGAGTTTTGCGATGCCAGCAAGAAATGGTTCCCTGGTAATGCCGAGCGCTCTTAAGCAAATCTGAAGCCGAAGACATAGCTGGAACCCGGATGCCTTAGTAGGGCACGTCCGGTTTTGTGGAGGGGGATGCTCAGTAATGAGCCTCTCTACTCTCGTGCCAGCACAATAGCAAGCACTTGCCTTGCTTTTTTTTTGCACATACAGCATACTGTTAGCACAAGGGACGTGCGGCTGCTAATGCAGGCCTAAAAATGAAAACAATAAGGAGAAGCAAATATGGCAAAAGTTATAGGAATCGATTTAGGGACGACAAACTCTTGCGTTGCCGTCATGGAGGGAACTACTCCGAAAGTAATTGAAAATTCGGAAGGAATGAGAACTACTCCTTCTATTGTAGGGTTCTTGGCTTCTGGAGAGCGGATTGTTGGAAGCCCCGCCAAACGCCAAGCCGTGACGAACCCAGAAGGAACGTTGTTCGCAATAAAAAGATTGATTGGGCGCCGTTTCGAGGATCCGATGACGCAACGTGACACAGGATTAGTCCCGTACAAAATTAAAGCAAACTCAGCTGGAGATGCGTGGGTGAACGTTCGTGGGTCAGATTATAGTCCCAGTCAAATTAGCGCATTCATTTTGCAAAAAATGAAAGAAACGGCAGAAGCCCATCTCGGTGAAAAAGTAACGGAGGCCGTAATCACGGTTCCTGCATACTTCAACGACTCACAGCGTCAAGCAACTAAAGATGCTGGAAAGATCGCTGGACTAGATGTATTGCGTATAATTAATGAGCCAACAGCTGCAGCGCTTGCGTATGGGCTAGAAAAGAAAAAAAGCGGCACAGTTGTTGTGTACGATCTCGGAGGTGGTACCTTTGACGTTTCTGTGCTGGAAATTTCTGATGGCGTATTTGAAGTAAAGTCCACAAATGGAGACACCTTCCTTGGCGGAGAGGATTTTGACGCAAGGATAATAGACTACATTACCGACTCCTTCATGAACGAGCATCGCATTGATTTGCGCAAAGACAAAATGGCCCTTCAGCGTTTAAAAGACGCAGCCGAAAAAGCAAAAATTGAGTTGTCGTCTTCAATGCAAACGGAAATAAACCTTCCGTTCATCACTGCTGACGCCAGCGGCCCAAAACATTTGCAGATGACGTTGACGCGCGCGAAGTTCGAGTCATTGGTCTACGACTTAATTCAGCGAACAATTGAGCCTTGCATAGCGGCATTAAAAGATGCAGGGCTTTCCGCAAGTGATGTATCAGAGGTAATCATGGTCGGCGGCATGACGCGTATGCCCAAAGTACTGGAAACGGTTAAGGAATTCTTCAAAAAAGAGCCACACCGCGGTGTTAACCCCGATGAGGTAGTAGCCGTAGGCGCAGCCGTTCAGGGCGCAGTACTGAAAGGAGACGTTACGGATGTCCTGTTGCTGGATATTACGCCGTTGTCGCTTGGAATTGAGACGCTTGGTGGCATTTTTACCCGTTTAATCGAGCGAAATACGACCATTCCAACGTGCAAGAGCCAAGTATTTTCAACCGCGTCAGATAATCAGACGGCCGTAACAATCTGTGTGTACCAAGGAGAGCGCGAGATTGCTGCCCAAAATAAAATGCTTGGGCAATTTAATCTAGAGGGCATTCCTCCTGCGCCTCGTGGAATTCCGCAGATTGAAGTGAGCTTTGATATCGACGCAAATGGAATTGTGCAGGTTTCAGCGAAGGATAAGGCGACCGGAAAAGAACAGCAGATAAAAATCCAATCTTCTGGAGGATTATCTGACGAAGAAATTCAAAAGATGATAAAAGATGCGGAACTTAATGCTGCTGCGGATAAGGAACGAAAGGAATTGGTCGACGCCAAAAATCATGCAGACGCTCTAATCGCAAGCACGGAAAAGTCGCTAACGGAATATGGCGATAAGGTGACAGCAGACGAAAAGAGTGCGATAGAGCGAGATCTTGAGGCGCTAAAAGAGGCCATCAAATCTGATAGCAAAGCAACGATAGATGCGGCATTAACGTCTTTGTCGAATTCATCTATGAAACTTGGCGAAGCGATTTACAAGCAGTCGCAACAAGCACCTTCGTCCGATGCACCAGAAGGGCAAACAGTAGACGGTGAATATCAAAAACAATAGAAAAAAAGTTTAGCAGAACGGAAATAACTCCGTTCTGCTATGACCAGGTTTGTTTTAAGTTTTATAAAAAAGCACTTCGTCCAGCAAATAATGTGGCCCCCCTGCATCACTTTGAACAAAGCAATAGGAAAATTTTTGAGATATTAACTCTTTTTTAAGATTTTTCTGCTAGGCTACCATCCCTAGCCCCCACCCACCCAGGGGCCTGTCAGCAGGGGCCGGGAAGCATATACATAATGATGCATCACAAAATGTTAACGATTCAACCTACGCACCGCATTTTTTCGTACATTTTTTTTGAAAGTGTTGCCAAAAAACATCAATTTGCCTTTTTTTAAAAAGCGTTCGTTGCTTTGATATTTTCATACTCTTAAAAAAATCAGCTAAAACGTCGCAGCAAATTCCGAATGCTCACAAAAATTTGGAGCAGATTTTTCTAGGTATTTTTCTATTCCCTCTTCGAATGCATCGAGCCGCTCGTTAAAGGAATGGTCTGCCTCATCAATAACGGTATATTCAATTTTTATTCCACGTTGGCTTTTTAGCTTTTCGACAAAAATATCAACAGGCTCTTTTGGAACAATCGAATCCTTATTTCCGTACAGCACCTGACCAGACACTGGACACGGAGCTAAAAAGCTAAAGTCAAACGCATGTGCTGGTGGGCTTGCGATTACGAAGCCTTCAATTTCAGGCCGGCGCATCAACAACTGCATAGCGATCCAAGCACCAAAAGAAAACCCGGCAACCCATAAACGGTGAGCGATCTTTTGCGAAGATTGCACCCAATCAACAACGGCAGCGGCATCATTTAGCTCGCCTTCACCGCCACTATAAACGCCTTCAGAACGCCCTACTCCGCGAAAATTAAAACGCAGAGTACCAAAACCTTGGTGATGAAACGCACTTCCAATCGCCTTTATTACGTCGTTGTCCATCCGTCCTCCCTGTAGGGGATGCGGGTGCAAAAGCACGACCACGGGGTGCTTCAGAGTTCGTGGAGGAAGGTAACGAGCCTCGATTCGGCCTTCCGCACCTTTAATTAATATATCCGCCATTTGGCAATTCATTTAGAAAACTCGCCTCAAGAATATAGCACGCAGCCGTATAGCAGGCTACACCCTTTGATTTTGAAAGGGTGCACATTCCCATTTCTTTATTAAACTTTTCAACTTGCATTTAACTACATTTCTATGGAAAGAGTACAGCGTGTCATATAGAAGGGAGCAAGACAAGCCGAAAAAACAACTGGAATATTAAGTTTCGACTAATGTCTGTCGATTTTTGCCTTTAAATTATGTTACCATTTTCTAAAAAAGCTGACGGAGATAAACATTAGTAGGATGTTAACAACATGGGAGTTGCTATGGGACAAACACTAATGGAACGTTAATATTTGGGACAATTGTTCATATAATGCGAAAATATAAAATGCACGTAAAATAATGAAGGCGTGTTGCATTACGTGCCACAATAGATCCCAAATTTAAACTCGAGTTAACGAGCATAGAACGAATAGAAATTATTACTTCCTCCCCCAAAACCCCCATCACCACGTGATTCACGCATGTGATGGGCATTCTTTTACGTAGGTTAAAAGCCTACACTCATTTTTTCAATGCTTTATTTAGATAGGCGTGCAAATACTTGCGTTGGATCAAACGGCGTACGGAAATTTTTGAGCGTAAGACGTCGAACCTTATCCCTTCCAGAATCCGTCTGACGAGATTCGGCGTCAGATGGGTTATTGAACGAAATTGCGGCTGGAGATGCTTCGAAGACAGGGAAAGAGAACCATCGCGCAAGCAGCCCATCATCTGTCGATACTAAACGGCCCCCAATCGTTTTGGAGGTGTCTTCTTCTGTGGCTCCTTGGGAGCTAAGAAATGTTACTAACGCACCGTTTGTACTTGGCAGATACGGGTTGCCCCCACCTACCGTGAATCCATGATTGACAACGGCAAAACGACGAACAAATATTGATGTGATCTCTTTACGACGTACGCGAAGTTCCTCCAATGACATTCTTGCTTCACCAGGACACGGGGTTATTGACATAAGCTGGGATATACCATTGACAAAGTCAAAACTAGCGTCTACTCGTGCGTCCAGACTTTCTAAGCCTTCAATTTTGCTTAGTAGTACATCTTCTGTGATGATGGTTCCTTCTTCCATTTGTGCCTCACGATCTCTGAAGATACGAAGTTTTTCATGAAAAGACTTTAGCTCTGGATTTTGTTCCAACGTCTCTGCAAATACTGCTGACGGCTCTGGGCAATGAATGACAACTATTGACGATAATGCATTACGAAGGTGAGTCTGCAATGCGAGGAATCCTGCAATATTTTCTGAGCTAAGTGGCTCGAAGGGGGGTAGATCGAATGCGAACCGTTCAAATAACTGTTGTTCCACATTCAGCGAGACTACGCTATCGTGCGTGGAACCACCTAAAGGAGTTACGAAAAAAGGAGCTCGCATTTCTAACTTGGATCTAGTAACTACCTTATCGCCGAAAAAATCCGCACCTCCACGAGTAGTTTGCGTACTACTAAAAAAGCCTGATGTAACCGGTTCGTCAAACCTATACGCTGTGTCTCCCAATCGGGCTAACAAGTCGATAACTCTACCCTTAGAAAAGCTACTAAACTGTGGAAATCCAGGCTGAATAGCACCCGATTCGGAAACAACTACCCCCTCCGAGGAAAAGCGGACCCGCGGTATGCTAGAGGCTCTGGTTCGGGCTCTCAAAAGGACTGGCGCTACCAATGTTTTTACGGCCTGTAATTGTTCCCGCATGAGTCCAACCCTCGATAAAATTAGGGTAGACGGAGAAAACGGTGCCCCAAATACTGATACCACCGCATCATCATGGTCCCAACGTCCGCGTCCATAATCTCGAACAGAACCCCATATATCTAGACCTGCTGAATAAAAGATGGATAGAATATCTTCAGCAATTTTTTGCATTTCTTTATCAGTTGAACAAATACACAATCCTAGAAACTGCAGAACTTCAGAAGGAATCTCGCTCAACGAGCGCACCATAAACCTCAAGATATGTTCTACTAGCGCGAACTGCATTCCGTCGGATCCGCTGAGTGATAGATAATTCTTGAATTTGGTGAGCTGTTCTAATACGGCTCCTTCGCGCGCCATCTTTACGGCATCAAGAACGCAAGAAAGAATACTTTGTGCTTCTGGGGCGCTTCTTTTGAGTTCGTCCATTCTTCTGGAAATGTTCAGCCGTTCCCGATCATAGTGACTATACACGAGGAGAAAAGATTCTTGCCAAGCACGAATCTTTGCCATTCGCTCTTCCAGTCTATTGAGTTCGAAACAAATGTCAGCATGCGGCGTCACGAACGCGTCCAAAGCGCTGAGCGCCTGTTTAATATTTGACACAAGAAGCTTTCTGTTCGTGTTTCGCTGTTTTGGGAGGAATGGGCGTGCAATCAGGGATGTTTCATCAGACGTGAACATCGGCAACTTGAGAGCTTTGTCGAGAGAACCGTTCAAACACCCAATATTCCACACTAAATACCTCCAGCTCAGATCTGGATCCTGCCTAAGTGTTCGAATGCGTTCACTGACCATCCTTATCTCATCAAAATTTTTTTCGGATCCATCTTGATCCTTTGGATTTCCATCTCGATATTCGTCGAACCGGACAAGTACTGCGTCAATTAGTGCGGGAACTTCGAGAAGAAATGAACCATACCAAGAACTGGCCTTGATATCTGCTATTTGACGTTGAACATCACTCCCATGACGTAACATGTCTGGGTTACTGTCTTTCACAAATTGCAGCAATGTCTCAACACGAGCTTTTTGATCGGTTAGACTCTGCACCTCAGAACGTGCCTGTGCAGTCTTGCGTCTCGATTCTCCTCTTAAATGAGCAAAACTATCAAAAAAGGCGCCCAAATTACCTCGATGGGACTCTAGCTCGTTCACTTCCATTAGTGGAGCACACGCCGTTTTAAGAGCACGCAACGCGACTGCCAATCTTCCAGTTAGCTCATGACGTTGAACCAATGACAGTCTTTCCTTCGTCTGCAGAGTATCAAACTCGGCTAGAATCCCCTTACATGTATCAAGAACAACGTCATCAATGCCAGATCCTAGTGATTTAAGGCCCCTTACCAGATGCGTGAATTCTTCGAGATAGGAATATTCGACTTTTTTCAAAAAGCTAGTACTTGTATTTGCTTTCCTAAAGTCAACTGCAAACGTACCAGGCTGTGACGCGAAACTGGCAGGGGAGATCCACATTAAAGTGGAAAGCGCGAATAATTTATTTGTTTTCATATGTTTTTTTACCTTTGTTCAATTATAGCAGATATTCTATTCGAGGTCTATATTAATTAAAGGGCGATCGAGCTCTCATCTTCGGCCCTATTTTTTCAGATGCGTTAAAATACACCGAATTGTGAGCGTGTCTCTGCGCGATGCCCCGCTTAATATAGAATCAATTAGCACGAAACGTAAAATCAGTGTATCACTCACCTTCGCCGGAAACAAGGCTAGGTTTCACTGCATTCAGGGCCTACGCACGAAAAATCTGAGACAAACAACTTGACAAATGCTTAAAAGACATAGCGTTCTTTCTCATCAAGGATTTCGTTGATTGTCCAGGCTTACGAGGCACATCTTTTAATATCGCCAGCGCCCATTTTCTCA
>JAISCJ010000104.1 GCA_031265645.1 Holosporales bacterium
ACTAAGCAATAAAGATGCGGGTTGTATCTAGGCTAGACGACCAGGTGGGAAAACGGCCCGAGAATTACAGATTAAGCTTCCGGATAGGGGCCGCCGCAGTGATGCGTGCCGTCATTCTAGGAACGCTAAAATAGGAATAACTTCGTACAAGAACGTGTTAGAATCCAGTGTTTAGTTATTTTCAATTTTTATCAATGGACCTAACATATTCTGATATTTTGCGCATAATTCCCCATCGATACCCGTTTTTGCTGATTGACAAAGTAATAGACATCACGCCCGGAGAACTAGCAACTGGGATAAAAAACGTTACGCTTAACGAAGAAGTTTTCAACGGACACTTTCCGCAAGATCCGATTTTTCCTGGTGTATTGATTGTAGAAGCGATGGCTCAGACATCCGCTGTGCTTGCATTGTGCGAGCAATCCGACGCTCCGAAGTCAATATATTTCATGACAATTGATTGCGTAAAGTTCCGCAAGCCCGTCCGCCCTGGGGATGTCCTGCAATTAAAAGTGCAAAAAACGCAGGCGAGGGGAACAGTTTGGCGATTTGCTGGCGAGGCTTGCGTTGGCGACACGGTGGTTGCCGAGGCACAATTTATGGCAATGGTGGCGGATAAAGCTGTAGAAAAATATTAAGCTTCCGCAAATGTCTATCACATTGATATTTGAGATGCTTCGCATATTAGAGACATTAAGGAGTAAACATTAATGGGACGTTATTAATTCCAGATAATTGTCTTTTTCTGGCAGTAAATATACCCAATCGCCAAAAGATCCCCAATTCGTCGATCCAGTGCTCGAATGCTTGTATGTTTCAACATTAACGTGTTACTAATCTTATTGTCGCATCCTAATAAAGGGGATTTGTTGAATATATAGAAAAAGGTAAAATAATGAACATATGTGCAGTTGCCTTATTTGCAGGAATTTTGGGCGGATACATGAGAAGCTTAATATGTAGGTATATATCAAGTGGAGCAACTCTTCCCTCACTTATTCCCAGTCTGAACCACCTTCTAGCCTATGCTTATCGCGCTCCATCCCCAGGTGTTTAAACGCAAGTTCTGTTAATACTCGTCCGCGTGCTGTTCGTTGGATAAATCCCTGCTGCAGAAGGTATGGTTCAATCATATCTTCAATTGTTCCGCGATCTTCTGCCATTGCGGCTGCCAGCGTTTCAATTCCTGCGGGGCCGCCTTTATAATATTCCGCAAGCATGCGCAAGTACTTTATGTCTTGCGAATCTAACCCAAGCATATCCACCGACAGCTGTTCAAGGGCGCGCTGAGCAATTCCATATGTAATTACGGCATTCTCATCTTTTGAGAATACGCAGGCAAAATCGCGCACCCGTCGCAACAAGCGTCCGGCAATTCGCGGTGTTCCACGCGATCTTTTTGCGATTTCGCTTGCTCCGTCCTCATTTATGCTAACGTTCAAAACTCGTGCGGCTCTGGTCACGATTTTTGTTAAATCCGCCACTTCGTAAAATTGTAGGCGTAGGGGAATTCCGAAGCGCTCTCGCAATGGTTGTGCTAGTAATCCCGAGCGAGTTGTCGCGCCAACCAACGTAAATGGCGGTAAGTCTAGGCGAAGGGCTCTTGCGGCTGGTCCTTCACCGATCATTATGTCTATTTTGAAATCTTCCATGGCCGAGTAAAGGGTCTCCTCAACGGAAGGATTCAGTCTGTGAATTTCGTCTATGAAAAACACGCTATGCGGAGATAGATTCGTTAGAATTGCAGCTAAATCGCCTGCTTTAGCCAAAATTGGACCAGACGTTGCCCTGAACTCAACGCGAAGCTCGTTCGCAATAATTTGGGCAAGCGTTGTTTTCCCTAGCCCTGGGGGACCGAACAACAAAGTATGATCGAGTGACTCACCACGTTGGCGCGCCGCGGTAATGAATATCGACAAGTTTTCAAGCGCTTGCGTTTGTCCAGTGAAATCGCGCAGGGTTTTTGGGCGAATTGAAGTCTCAAATTGCTCTTCGACTTCGGAGACGCATTGGTCGCTTACTAAACGGAAAGACATAAAAATCTCCTATTTATTATTGAAAATATTTTCAGTTTACGTTCTGTATGTCGCGTCGAAGATCATCTATTCCACCTTTGGTTTTTGCACTCGTAAACAATACGCGACAATATTGCCCGAATTGCTCTTGGCTTTTTTGGGTTAGCTCGTTTTGCTCTAGGGCATTGAGCTTATCGAATTTTGTGAAGACAAACACAAACGGAGTATCGTATTCCTGGAATAGACGAAGTAAATCCAGGTCGCTCGTCCGAAGAAAGCGCCTGCTGTCCAGCAAAATGTATGCTCGCATGTTGGCCTGACGAGATGCCAAATATCCAAGAAGCAAGTCTTGCCAGTGTTTTCGTGCCTCTATAGGAACGTTTGCGAATCCGTATCCTGGAACATCTACTAGTACAGTCTGCGGAGGATATGTGAAAAAATTTAACATCTGCGTGCGTCCTGGCGTTTTTGACGTCTTAGCTAAATTTTTTTGATTACAGACAGCGTTAATTAAACTAGACTTGCCCACATTGGAAGCTCCAAAAAATGCAACTTCAAAGTAACTGTGCGACGGAATATTAAGCGGATCGACAACACTCAGCCAAAATTCAGGATACTTAGTCATTGCGATTGTCATCTGAATATCACCTCACGCTTCCACTCGAACAAGGTGACAGATCTATGAGCGAATGTCTAAAGCAATAAGCAAAAAATCGTGAATCATTCTGAGCTTTTGGGTAGACCTGTTCGTGGTTAGGCTAGCCTCGAGGTAATACTTGAACAGAAGTAATTGTGTGTTTATACCCAAGCGCTGAATTATTCCATATTTTTGCCGAGATGTTTCTCACAGGACGCGCCGGTCCTGTGTCGCGATTGTTTGGAAACATTTGGCGCTTGCGTCTATCCACGTCAAATAGCTTCGCAGTTTCATCCATAGACCCATTCGCTTTGTAGTGGGCGATCACTCTACGCCGAAAATCAATTCCATACATAATAAGATATTTTCTAAATATACTGCTTTTATACAGCATTATTTTGGGGGATTTAATACCATAAGTTCTACCCTACGCAATCATTGTCAGCACACGGCGCATTTTCAACGCGCATAGCTATCTGACCCACAGGGCGGTTTCCTCCTTGGCCGGAGCTAAGTTCTATACTCAAAAATTCGATAAGAGCACTTAGTGAGATCTTACTTTTTGCTTTCTCCGAATCGGTTCAATTCAATCGGGCCCATGGC
>JAISCJ010000027.1 GCA_031265645.1 Holosporales bacterium
AGCAAAAAACAAGCTAGAATCTGCTTTTGAAAGCCAAAAAAGTCTAGGGTGGGATGTTTCCAGATCTTGGCTGATTGCCAATTTATTTACCGACGGTATTCAAAACATCACACTGACAACACCTGCCAGTGACGTATCCATTGCTGACGATGCCTGTGCCGCGCTAACCAGCGTAACTATGGCATTCGGAGGTCGCCAATGGTAGATAGTTTACTGCCATCCAATGCTACACTCCTCGAATCTTCATTAGAGCAAGCATTTTCATGGGCTTTTGAATCCAACGAACTCCGTGGATTCAAATTTAAAACCGAATCTGTACCCTACCTTTTTAACGACCTCGTCTACGAATATGGCCTGGAAGCGGTTAGCTTATGG
This sequence comes from Holosporales bacterium, assembly GCA_031265645.1. Taxonomy (GTDB): domain Bacteria; phylum Pseudomonadota; class Alphaproteobacteria; order BNTO01; family BNTO01; genus JAIRNK01. The sequence goes on from JAISCJ010000027.1 coordinate 376, forward strand.
CTAGAAGATTCCGCAGAAATTCTACGCGAAGGCCTTCTATTTCAACGCCTACGTGGAACTCCAGCTGCGATGAAAATGGCCCTGAAATGGACTGGACTTGAAGATGTAATAATTGAAGAAGAACCATCTGGTGAACACTTTGCCGAGTTTCAACTTGGCCTTGAAGGCATTCCGTATAACCTTTCAATAAATGCAATCAAAGCGCTTGCAGACATGGCGAAGCCAGTCCGAGCAAGGCTTACACGACTTTATAATTCGCTATACGATCGCCGCCACTTGATACTTGATCAGAATCAATATGGCGATTTTCTCAGCGATTACTCTGGAATTCGTGACAGTGACGACCTGCAAATATCCTTTGGTCGCGAAACAAAAGCTGAAATTAATGCAACGCTCCCAATTGCGCATCTATCCTATGTTCTGCGTGATAAAACGGCACTCATATATAATGGTAATATTTTCAGACTAGACTACGGCATCCTCGATGAGGACTATACCGAATTATTCGATCCAGGCTTTGTTCATGAACATTCATTCATCTTCGAAATGCCAGAAGGCCTTTCAAACGTAGCAATTCCGCTAGTGTGCTCATCCTTCGCAAAATCTCATCTGGTTTTGAGTGACTCCGCGTCATTTGATTCCGAAAACACCGCCCTTGGGGCATTTTTCGTTAAAGAATCCGGACAACCAATCACCCTCAGCGACTCAGCACTATCTGACCACATCTGGAAACTAACAAAAACTGAGATTCTAGAACGCTCAACAAACTTTTTCGCAACATCCGCAAAACACATTCAATCATACGAAACCACTAAATGGCTTGCTTCAGCCCATTTCTATTGGGCCAAGTACAACATTTCTGCCATATCCTTGCATCAAACAATCCTTCCAACCTTAACCGCATCCTACACTGGCGCAATTTTCTGGCACGACCACAAGCATTTAGACAGACCATGGAACAGAGAGGAGTCGATTGTGAATGTCCTTTGAACTATCTTTTGAAACAAACATCATTTAGGGGGAGAGACAAGGTCTGAAGCGATGGCGGTACTTACAAAATCTTGGCGGACTGCATTATCAGTAAGCCTGAAGGCACAATCGATTTACTTGGCTTAGGACTTGTAATGATGAATAGCTGACAGCTCCCGAAGAAGATATCCAGGCAACCAGTTTGATTTAGGAGGTTAGACGCAGAATTGTTGACGAAGTAATATTTCGCAAAGGTGATGAGAATGGTTTGTTAATCGCATCAATTGGTTGATTGTCTGCCACAAAATACACAACAAATCAGATGTACATCAACTGTACGTTAGATTTTGATGATGCTTCGACAGAAACGATATACGAGCTTGGGATTTTATTGAGACTGAAACTAATCCTGAATGCCTGCCTATGCAACGGTATTTTGTGCCATCATAGCTAACAAATTCAGAAATCTTGCTTGTAACATCAAAATCAATAAATTTTACAGTTTTTTCGTTTTTGGCACTATTCTTCTATTTGTACAAGATCGAAAGATCCATCCTCCTGAACCAAAAATAAATCTTCTTCTTGCCCATCACTTAAATTATCAACAAATGACGATTCGATATGACTAAGACTGTCAGGTTTACTTGCTATTAAAATTTTGTAGTCAGACTTACCCGTTGTATACACAGAAGTATTAGGATAATTACGAGGTGAAAAACATAGGGAGTACGTTCCAGCACCGCAAGGGATTGCGTTCACATCACCGATCGATAAATCGCCAACGAAAATTTCGTATACCTTTGTCTTTTTGCTGACCTGCCAATTTTGAAGAGAAATGGCCCAGTTATGCGGGATCGTATTTTTTTCAGTACTGACTTGATCTCCAAAAAAATCTTTTGAACACTGAACCTTAATACAAAGATTTTCTTCAAAATTTACTGACAAACTTGCCATACCAAATAAATTCATGCTTCCAAATGAAGCCAGAACAAACAGCAACAACCTGTTCATGAAACAACTCTAAAAAACGACCAACCACCTTCATGATAGCATATATTATCTAGTGGGCTACAGAAAAAAGCATTTTATACATATTATCCGCTTGTATAATGATTCTGTTCAGTGGTAATTTTTGCAAATTTCTTTTAGGATCTATCGTTTTTGACTGAATAATGTGTATCATTGGTGGAGTTACCCTTACAAAATGCTCGCTAATTCCTCTATTTAAATCGAAACATAATTCTATACTCAGGAAAGAGTTTAAGTCATGCGCAAGTTGACGTATTTCTGCAGAATTATCAGTAACACTGTTTTCTCCTGAACCAATGTCATAAATCAGCACGTCGTCACCATATAATCTATTGACAAGATAATTATTAGCTTCTTTCCAATAGCTTGTTTTTTTGTATGATATTAAATGTCGTCCACTCCAAACAATGTAGCTTTCACTTCTTAAAAATCTAAAATGCTTTTCAAATGTGGTGTTATTTAAAAGTGCTTTATATGTTCCCCAAAAAGCAACTTCACTGCGCGATGCCGACATAGGTGTGGAAACTTGTTCTTGTATAGTATCCCATTTTAGTAAACGCACATTGTCAATACTTTCTTTTTTCAATGAATTCATGTCAAATGTGCTTATACAAACAGGATGATAGGATAATGACAATTTAATAATGTTTTTAGGCGAATATTGACGATTTTGATTCAACTCTTGTAGTTTTTCATAAACTGGAGCTTCTTTTACTGGTTTTGTATCGTCAAATTTTCCAAAACCACCAACATCTGGATCCAAACAATCGATGTACGCTGACCTGAAATGTTCCCAATTTCCCGCATTTTGAAAGGTTGGTCCTTCGTCAGCTATATACAAGAAATGCGGACAAATGATAACGTTCTTGTGTTTTTGAGAAAAAGCATCAATTTGACGCATTATGTTGTCTCGCTCAAATTGTGTTAATGGGCGAACGCTCCCAAAGAACATTTCATCAAAGACAACAAATATAAGGTCTTGAGGAAAGCTCGTAATTTTGCTATCTATAGCGTTTAAAGTTGTAGTTGGATCCAGAATTAAATCTGGTCCTTTTTTTGAAATAACAAACACTCTTGTCTGTGCATCTGGTTTTATAGTACCTACTGCACAAGCATTAATTTTATTGCTGATTTGTCGTGTAGCTTGATTCAACATACCTACCATGATGTTCTTTTCTGCAAGACTAGCGTTCGTAGTAGCAACCGTTTATGGTGGTGGAGTTAGCGTAGACGTATGTCTTGTCACTTTTGGGCGTTTAATAGTGCGTGTTATATGTTTATGCGATGATGCTATCATCGCCTCTGTCAATGAGAAGGACATTAAAATGCAAGTTGTAGTTACAATATAAAAAAAATTCATCGGTCATCAGAATAAAGAAGTATCTTATAGTCAAGCATACCAAGAAACGATTACTATTTGGTAGCGTATTTATCCGGTTGTTGTTTGGTAACAACACATAATAGAGAAAAAGTTTTCAAACTTGCCACTTTCATTGCGCACCGTTTCAAGTTTCCATCGCTTGAAATTTGTGTTTTGAATCACTTTCAAAAAAACGAAGATAATACTGTTTAGAGTGAAAATCCTCGCGCTCCTCATGAAAAAGCCAAAAGGACCATTTTCAGAAAAACGGCGATGATATAAGTAGAGGGAGAGAAAAAGTATGAAAGCATGGCGGTACTTACAAAATCTGGACGAACAGCATTAGCGGTGAGCCTGAAAACTCAGCCAATCCACTTGGCTTGGGGAGCAGGTGACGACGAATGGCAGACTGCACCTAAGGAAAATATTCAGGCAAGCAGCCTTATGAACGAGGTCGGACGCAGGATTGTGGACGAAGTTACGTTCTGCGAAGGCGATGAGAACGGATTGCTGGTTACACCAACTGGTCGTTTTTCTGCAACTGAATATCCGACAAACCAGCTGTACATCCACTGTACGTTCGATTTTGAAGATGCTTCGACAGAGACGATTCGTGAACTGGGAATTTTTATTGGGACTGAAATTGATCATGAATGTCCACCTGGGCAAAGATATTTCGTACCTGCAGAGGTTACAACCCCTGGCATTCTGCTTGTTTGCGAGAACACAGTCCCGTTGATCCGAACTGCTGCGACCCGTGAGGCCTTTTCGTTCGTGGTGACCCTATGAGTAATTATTATAATCGTTTCCAAGCTGCCAAAAATTATGAAAAAGCCATGTTTTTGGCTGGGCGTGGATTGCAATCGGCTGAGTTGAACGAGATCCAGGAATTTTCGCTAAATAAGCTAAAAACCTTAGGCGATGCCATTTTCAAAGACGGGGACGTTGTTCGTGGTTGTGATTGCATCGTTCAGGACGAGGATGGCGTAACAGTGACAGTTGAAGCTGGAAGCGTTTATCTGCGTGGAGCTGTCCGAAGCGTTCCAGCCGCAGAGCTCGAAATCAACAGTACGCAACGGTTCAACATCGGCTTATATCTCAAAGAAAATACCGTAACAGAGCTTGAAGATCCAACTATTCGTGATCCAGCTGTTGGAACTAGAAATTATCAAGAACCAGGAGCTGCTCGCCTGCAATATTCACTGACTTGGGCTGCACAAGCGGAAGGCACTGCAACAAACTCTTCGCTGGGTGATTTTTACCCTGTGTACGTTGTCGACCAGGGCGTTTTGATTTTGAAAGGGGCTGCGCCTGAGCTTGATTCGGTCAAGGTTGCATTAGCTAGATATGACCGTGAATCCAACGGTTCTTATACCAAATCTCATAAATAATGTGGCAGATAGCTAACGTTGCAAATGGACTGAATAGTTTGTGAGGTTAGATTTTTCATATACATTGCCACTACATCTTCGAGACTTTGTACGGATTCATATACTTTATTTTTTAATACATTA
>JAISCJ010000053.1 GCA_031265645.1 Holosporales bacterium
TCATCTGGGGCAATGTTAGAAAAGGACTCTTTCGACGTATTTTTATCGAAGCATAAGTTAACGGTCGGAAACTCTAGCGATTTTTTTAAACGTATTGCTTTAAATTGGAACAACGCTTGCCATCTAAAAAGTTTTCCTCCTTAAGGAAAGTCTTGCGCTGTTAACAAATAAAATCAAGATGAGAACTTGCTGAAACAACCATCCCGGAAAAGGGCTGGAATCCATTTCTAAGCAGGATAATAGTTCAACCTACAGTTTTTTTACATACTTTATTGTTTCGTCATGCACCAAATCGCAACAAAAGATAAAAATAGAACCCAGCACAATGATATCTGCCCTACCGCATCAAATGAGGAATGTAGCAACAGCTGAAATAGCAGAAAGCCCACAGGACACAAAATCATACTAATAACAAACAGTAGCGCCAATTTGTGCTGCACCGAGATAGCTCTCGGATTTTCCCTACGCAATTGAAGAAATGCGCTGAATCCCGCAATCAGCGATGTAGCAATGTAAAACCCTAAAAGCATCATTTCCACCCAAACAATCGGAAAAAAGTATTGTGGCACGTGAAGCTCGTTTTTTTTATGGTATGATTTTCCATAATATCTCTTATTGAAAAACTGCGAAACCACTATGGAACGCTGCTCGTATTTTGCATTATTCTATGTAATTCGTAAACGCGAGATAAAAAAACTAAAAAGATGGATTCAAATTTTGGAATGGTTCCATTTAGCCTTTTTATCTCACAGCTTTTACGAGTTATATCTGAGTTTTTATCGATTAAGCCAACAAACTTAATGAGAGCATAGCAATGAACTAATGACTCGATCGCTAAATACATCTTTTTTATTTTTATGTGCTAAAAATTTTTGACACGCGCAAATTACGTCCGCTTCAAGAGATTTTGTGTCCTGCTCTTTTCTCATTGCAAATGCGATTGCGATACGTGAGATTTCTGAAACGATTTCGCTTAGATCAGGTATCTGTGCGAAAATTCTTTTATACGCGCAGATCAGATCGTATTCTTTGCTTCCAGTGGCAAAAAGCTTTGAAGCAAGCGGGTTAATTGTTAACTCTGGAAATTTTAATTTGTCCAAAGATTGGGGACTAATAGAACCTGGAGAAAAGGCAATTGACTGAGTATTTCCCATATCAATGTCTTCCATTCCAAACATGCTACATCCACACATCGTAGCTAAAATTACGCAGGTTATCGGTTTATTCATACAAGGACCAAGGGTTAAACGCTATAACCTAATTATATCAAAGTATGCGATATTTAACAGCTTGTTCTCGTATTGGGTTACATTATTTGTAACAATACGCCAAACGGTCATAACCAAATAGTTACGAACGCAGTTTGTCTTTTTACTTTAAAAATCGAGTCCCTGACTTGAATCGATTGCAACATTACAATTTCCACCCTGAAGTCGCCGCCACAGCCATGTGTGCCTTGCCATCGTTTTATTGTTGTCTATGGCCGTTTGCAGTGCCCGTGGGCTTCCTGTTATGACCACCAGCTTTTTCCCACGCGTAACTCCCGTATATATGAGATTCCGCTGAAGCATTACAAAGTGCATCATAACCACCGGCATTACAACGACGGGGTATTCAGAGCCTTGGCTTTTGTGAATTGATATTGCATAAGACAATACCAATTCATCCATTTCGCGTCCTTCATATCGCACATATCGCTCATCCATTTTTACGATCATCACCTGATTTTCGAGGTCGATGCGCGCGATTATGCCGATGTCCCCGTTGAACACGTCTTTGTCGTAGTTATTTCGAATTTGCATGACCTTATCGCCTGTTCGAAATCGCCTGTTTCCACGCAATAGTTCAAGTCCATCAGGGTTCAGCGCGTTTTGAAGCGCTTCATTTAGGCTCTCTGTACCAAGAAGGCTGCGGTGCACAGGAGTGAGGACTTGTACATCTTGCACAGGATTGAATCCAAACTTACGCGGGATTCTCTCTTTTACGAGCAAAATAATTTTCTCTCGTAATTTTTCTGGATCGTCTTCTTTTACAAAACAGAAATCTGCTCCATCGTAAAACTCCAAGCTCGGCATTATTCCGTTGATTATTTTATGTGAATTCACAATAATCAGCGATTTTTGCGCCTGCCTGAAAATTTCGTTTAATTGCACAACTTTTACGCATTTTGAGCTTATGATGTCTTTTAATACGCTACCAGGACCAACTGATGGCAGCTGATTTATATCCCCTACAAGAATCAAAGTTGCGTACTCTGGAACAGCTTTTAGCAAATGGTGCATCAACATGATGTCCACCATCGACGCTTCGTCCAAAATCATTAAATCACAGTCTATTGGACAGTTTTCATTTCGTTGGAACGCTCCGTTAACGTATTCCAGCAATCGATGAATCGTCTTGGCACTTCGCCCTGTTGTTTCAGTCATGCGCTTGGCGGCACGCCCTGTTGGAGCCGTCAGCACGATTTTCGGAGTAACCTTTGATAATATTTCTAAGATCGCGCGAATAATCGTCGTTTTACCGGTTCCGGGGCTTCCCGTTATTACCAAAAGTTTCTCTGTTACAGCTGCTTGTACGGCTTCACGTTGCCTCTCTGCAAGCGTTATGGATATTTTTTGTTGCACCCAATCAATTGCGCTGTTGGCGGCAATTGGCTTGAGCCTAGACGCAAACCGTTTTATAAGCAATAGTTTCGCTGCAACCTTTGTTTCCGCGTTGTGGTAGGCGCACAAAAATACGCAAGAAATATTCTCTAGCAGCTCAATTACGACCTGCCCTGTTAAAGCCAACGTCTGAATTGCTTGGGCTAGCATGCCATCGTCTATATTCAGCATTGCTTTTGCTTTTTGAATTAATTCCGCCTTTGGGCAGTATACATGGCCGTCGTGAGTAAGCTCTCTTAACACAAACAAGATGCCTGCTTCTGCTCGCATAGAAGATTGGGGATCAATTCCTAGGCGTTGCGCAATGTTATCTGCTGTAAAAAAACCAATCCCAACAATATCTGTTGCTAGGCGATATGGATTGTCTTTTATAACTGCAATTGCATTATCTCCATATTGCTTATATATTCTTGCTGCATATGTGGAGCTGATGTTGTACGATTGCAGGAACAGTATTATATTTCTTATTTCTTTTTGTTCCTGCCACGCGGTTGAAATCATCTTAATTCTGTGGGAGCCAATTCCGTCAATTACAAACAGCTCCTCAATCGAATTTTCGATTACCTCAAGAGTGCGTTCTCCGAACTGGCGAACGATTCTTTTCGCCATAGAAGGGCCAATTCCTTTCACGAGTCCTGATCGCAAGTACCTTTCTATGCCATCGGTTGAAACTGGCACTGAACACGTGCAGGTGGTGATTTTTAATTGCGTCCCAAACTTTTGATGTGAAACCCACTCTCCTTCGATGCGCAAAGCAGAACCTACGGCAGCAGAAGGTATTTCTCCAACTACCGTCACAAGATCTTTCGCCGTGGGGATTTTCACCTTTGCAACGACGAAATTGCTGCCTGAATATACAATCCTTTCCAGCTGCCCTTCTATTTTGACTAGTTTTTTTGGAGATGACGACATTTGCGTAACGCAACGTTTTACACATAACTATACCAGCATAAAAGCGATCTCACGCAACAGCAATCATTACGTGCGTATTGTCTCACACCATAAATTTCAAAGCTGCCCACAATTCATATAAATTTCAAAGCTGAATATCTGGATTTTTTGGACGCGTATCCAGCGCTCAATCTATACTTTTTACAGAAATTTCAACTGAGATACAATCATTGTCTTGCAGCGAAACGCACACCAGGCACAATCGAAACTATTATCCAGTAAGCAATGACTAATGTCCTAGTTTTTGTTGAATATACGAAAAATCCGCAGGAAGTTTTATCGTCGTACCAGGAGCAATGGAATTCTCATCAATTTGTACAGTCTCCAGTTTTTTGCATTTGTCTAATAATATTTCTCCTGAGAAATTAGCTCCCGAATTAATAATCAAAGATTCTAAGATATTATTCTCGCCTGGCTCTATTATGCCGTCAAAGTTTCCGCTAATAGTTATACTTCTTAGCTTCTCAAATATCAAAAACGAGCAGGGGTCAATAGCATTTTTAACTGTAACCTTACTATCAACAACCATGGATTCAATACAATTCATGCCAAAATTAGAAAGAGGACAATATGGCCCCCTTCTACTCTCTGCGAAAGTTTTACAAGGCTTTTCGTGGAGCACGCATACTCCCATGCTTATACCCTGATACTGGACCCAATGCAAATAATACCATGTAGGTTGGCCATTTACACTTGAAAATTGAAGTACGCCATCTTTTACTGGTGCAGGAAATTCTGTTTGGAAACATTCGCTTGCACTTGCCATTTCTATAGTAGAACTCTGCAGCAACAGTGCAGAAATAAGCATCA
>JAISCJ010000096.1 GCA_031265645.1 Holosporales bacterium
TTATGGTTAAAATCAACCTAAAGATGGGATTTGTGTTAGAGATATGCATCCCTCAAAGCATTCGTTGCCTAATGTTCGTACGCTGGACGGGAGGCAAATACTACTCAAAGAAGAACAGTCCTTGAATGCGCCTTCGTCAATTGTACTCAACTGAGAGCCGCTTTCAAACGTTACAGTTGATAGAGATTTGCACTCACTAAAACATTCTTTACCTAAGAATCCGACACTGGACGGAATGAAAATTTCGCATAAAGAAGAACATTCACAAAAAGCTTCGTCTTGAATTGACAGTAGCGTAGAAACACTTTCAAACGTTACTACTGACAAGTTCTGGCAAACACTAAAACAATTATCACAAAGTTTTTCCACGCTAGACGGGATACAAATACTTGTCAAAGCAGAACAGTGAGAGAAAGAACAAGCCCCAATACTTCTCAACTGAGAGACGTCATCAAATGTCACAGTTTCCAAGCACGTGCAGTATTCGAAGCATATATTGCCTAATTCTTCTACGCTGGACGGAATGCAAATCGCGCTCAGAGAAGAACAGCCAAAAAAAGCACCAAGTTCAATCTTACTCAACTTAGAGCCACTCTCAAATGTCACGTTTTCCAAACTCCGGCAACCTACAAAACAGCTATTGCACAACTGTTCTACGCTGGACGGGATGAATATTGCGCTCAAAGAAGAACAGCAACCGAAAGCACTCGCTTCAATCTTACTCAGCTTAGAACCACTCTCAAATGTCACTATTAACAAGTCACAGCATCCATTAAAACAACTCGCGCACAACATTTCTACGCTGGACGGAAGGGACATTGTGCTCAAAGAAGAGCAACAACAGAAAGCACTCGCTTCAATCTTACTCAGCTTAGAACCGCTTTCAAATATCACGGATTTCAAGCTCCTGCATCCACAAAAACACGCACCGTAAACCCATTCTACGCTGGACGGAATGCAAATACTGCTTAAAGAAGAACAGTTACAGAATGCGAGTTTTTCAACTCCACTCAGCTTAGAGCCGCTCTCAAACGTCACGGTTTTCAAGCTTATGAATCCACGGAAACATTCATCACATATTCGTTTGATGCTAGACGGAATGCATACTAACTCTAGAAATACGTCGGCAGGGGAGCAATCCCGTAGGTATTCCGAGGCACGGTCCAACGTGTTAACTCGTATTTTTTCACCATCAATCGAAACGTATCCTCTACCCATGAAGAAACTTGCACTGGCATTAGGTATGCAACGTCCATCCTTCGTGAACAAACAGCCATCAACGACTATACTGTCGAGACCTGTGTGTCTACTGCTGAAGCCAGTTGAGGTAACTGGCAAAAACAGTGAGAATACAAGCGCAAGCTTAAGCATTTTTTTCATAGAGTTCCTTTCTTTGCTATAAAATCTGTGTTTTATGGATGTAATTTTACCATTCAGCTACAGTCAAAATCAACTTAAAGATGGGACTGTTATTAAAGAGCTGCATCCATTAAAGCATTCTGTACCTAATGTTCGTACGCTGGACGGGATGAAAAAATCGCTCAAAGAAGAACAGTCCTTGAATGCGCCTTCTTCAATTGTACTCAACTGAGAGCCGCTTTCAAACGTCACAGTTTGCAAGCCAGGACATTCTTCAAAGCATTTCTTGCCCAAACACGTCACGCTGGACGGGAGGCAAATACTGCTTAAAGAAGAACAGTTAGAGAATGTGTTTTCTTCAATTCTACTCAACTGAGAGCCGCTTTCAAACGTAACAGTTGATAGAGATTTGCACTCACTAAAACATTCTTTACCTAATGTTCGGACACTGGACGGAATGCAAATACTTGTCAAAGCAGGACAGCTAGAGAAAGAATAAACCCCAATACGTCTCAGCTGAGAGACGTCATCAAATGTCACAGTTGCCAAGCTCTTGCAGTATTCAAAGCACATATTGCCTAATTCTTCTACGCTGGACGGAATGCAAATCGCGCTCAAAGAAGAACAGCAATAAAAAGCATAAAGTTCAATCTTACTCAACTTAGAGCCACTCTCAAATGTCACGATTTCCAAACCCCGGCAATCTAAAAAACAGCTATGGCACAACTGTACTACGCTGGACGGGATGAATATTGCGCTCAAACAAGAACAGGAAAAGAAAGCACTCTCTTCAATCTTACTCAGCTTAGAGCCACTCTCAAATGTCACTATTGACAAGCTATAGCATTCACGAAAACAACTCGCGCACAACATTTCTACGCTGGACGGAATGAACATTGTGCTCAAAGAATAGCAGGAAGAGAAAGCATCCGATTCAATCTTACTCAGCTTAGAGCCGCTTTCAAATATCACGGATTTCAAGCGACTGCAGTCACAAAAACACTCACCGTAAAAACATTCTACGCTGGACGGAATGCATATTAACTGTAGAAATTTATCAGAGGGACCCCGTCGGGATCCCGATGCATGACCCAACGCGCAAACTGGTATTTCTTCTCCACTAATAGGAACGCATACTCTGACAAGCAATGAATTTACATAGCAGCCAGGTACGCAACGTCCATCATCCGTGTAAGAACAGCCATCAACGACTATACTGCAGATGCAAGTTGATGTAACTGGCAAAAACAGTGAGAATATAAGCGCAAGCTTAAGCATTTTTTTCATAGAGTTCCTTTCTTTGCTATAAAATCTGTATTTCATGGAGAAAATACTACCATTCATCTACAGTCAGAATCAACTCAAAAATGGGACTATTGTTAGAGAGCTGCATCCCTTAAAACATTCTTTGCCCAAACGTTGTACGCTGGACGGGAGGAAAATACTACTCAAAGAAGAACAGTCCTTGAATGCGCCTTCTTCAATTGTACTCAACTGAGAGCCGCTTTCAAACGTCACAGTTGGTAGAGATTTACATTCCCTAAAACATTCTTTGCCAACCAGTTGTACACTGGACGGAATGCAAATACTGCTCAAAGAAGAACAGTTCAAGAATGCGCCTTCGTCAATTGTACTCAACTGAGAGCCGCGTTCAAATGTCACTAACAACAAGTTCTGACAATAAATAAAACAATATTTGCCCAAGCGTTCTACGCTGGACGGAATGCAAATACTACTTAAAGAAGCACAGCTATAGAAAGAATCATCTCCAATAGTACTCAAACGAGAGCCGTCTTCAAATGTCACTGTTGACAAGTTTTTGCATCCTTTAAATCCACTGCGACAATCTTCTACGCTGGACGGAATGTAAATTGAGCTCAAAGAAGAACAGGACAAGAAAGCACTCGTATCAATCTTATTCAGCTTAGAGCCACTCTCAAACGTCACGACTTCCAACCTACTGCATCCACCAAAGCACTTATCGCACAACAGTAGGACACTGGACGGAATGTGCATTGCCACCAAAGAAATACAACCATGGAAAGCAGATCTCTCAATTTGACCCAGCTGAGAGCCACGTTCAAATGTCACTGTTTTCAAATGCGAGCATTCACCAAAGCATTCATAGCCAAACTCTTCTACGCGGGACGGGATGCAAATACTGCTGAAAGAAGAACACCAATAGAATACGCGTGATCCAAATCTGCTCAACGTAGAGCCGCTCTCAAACGTTACAGTTCCCAATAACCGGCAGAAACAAAAACAGTCATCATCTATTTCTTCAATGCTGGACGGGATACATACTAAGTGGTGCAGTCGAAAGCTTTTGTAGGCAGTGGAATGACACCCTCGGTATGGAGTTAACTTCCTAACTCGTATTACTTTTCCATCAATCGAAAAGCATTCTCTGCCAAATAATAAACGTGTACAGACACCAGGAATCAAATCTCCACTCTTCGTGTAAGAACATCCGTCAAAGCATATACTTGAGTCATCAGTATTTACGCGGATACCAATGCGCATACGGAATACAGCAGGAGGTCTACTGCAGATGCAAGTTGAAGTAACTGGCAAAAACAGTGAGAATATAAGAGCAAGCTTAAGCATTTTTTCATGGAGCCCCTTTATTTGCGATAAAAATCTGTGATTTATGACGCTACACATCCCACTCAATTATGGGAAAACTCAACCCAACAAATGATGGGACTATTGCTAGAGAGCTGCATCCTGTAAAACATTCTTCGCCCAAACGTCGTACGCTAAACGGAACGCAAAAAACGGTTAAAGAAGAACAGTTAAAGAATGCACCGTCTCCAATTTTACTCAACTGAGACTTGCCTTCAAACGATACAGTTTTCAAGCCATAACATTCGTCAAAACATCTCTTGCCCAAACACGTCACGCTGGACGGAATACAAATACTGCTCAAAGAAGAACAGTTAGAGAATGTGCGTTTTCCAATTGAACTCAACTGAGAGCCGCTATCAAATGTCACGAAAATCAATCTGCTGCATAGAAGAAAGCATTCTTTTCCTAATTGATTTACGGTGGACGGGATACAAATACTGCGTAAAGAAGAACATGAACAGAAAGCAGCCTCTTCAATTGAACTCAACTGAGAGCCGCTCTCAAATGTCACGGCAATCAAGCTGCGGCATAGATGAAAGCATTCTTTTCCTAAATTATTTACGGTGGACGGGATACAAATACTGCTCAAAGAAAAACAGAACGAGAAAGCAGCCTCATAAATCTGACTCAGCTTAGAACCGCGTTCAAATGTCACGGTTGTCAAGCTACTGCATTCTTCAAAGCATTCTCTGCCTAATTCTTCTACGCTGGACGGAATGCAAATACAACGTAAAAAAGAACACAAACTGAATGCGCTTGCGTCAATTCTACTCAGTTTAGAGCCGCTCTCAAACGTAATAGCTATCAAGCCCTGGCGTGCACGAAAACAGCTATAATATATTCGTTCGACGCTGGACGAAATGCATATTGATTGGAACAGATTCATTTCCTCGGCAGTGGAGTCCCACGAGGCACGACGATCCAACGCGCAAAGTAGTATTTCTTCTCCTCTAATCGGAACGCGTTCTCTGCAAAATAATAAACGTACATAGCGACCAAGTACGCAACATCCATCGTTCATGAAAGAACAGCCATCAACGTCTATACTGCAAATACCAGTTAAGGTAACTGGCAAAAATAGTGAGAATATAAGCGCAAGCTTAAGCATTTTTTTCATGGAGGCCCTTTATTTACTATAAAATCTGTGGTTCATGAGCGTGACTCTACCGTCATTGATAGTTTAAGTCAATCCCCAAATGGGACTATTCCCAAGTTGTAGACAGCAATTCATTGTGCAACCTGCAATCTGTATAAAACATATTTTTACGGCTACAATCGCACATACTTAACAACATATGCAAATTATCCAATGCCAGTTTTATTCGTCGTTATAGTTCTAATGGAAATATTAAGCGGCATAGAAATTGACCTTTGCATACCAAGTTTTCCAGAACTTCAAAATTTATTCAAAATCTCGACATCCGCCACTGAAGCTCTTCTAAGCATCAACCTTTTTACCAATTGCATCGGCGCCTTAATTGCAGGATCTCTTGGCGGCAGATATGGCCGTAAACAAATAATATTGTCCGGATTAATGCTTTTTATTTTTGGCAGTGCGCTTTGTGTTTTTTGAACAAAATTATCCAATGTTATTAATTGGACGCTTTATTCAAGGCTTTGGAATATCATGCCCCGCGTGCTTGGCATACGTCATCATCCCAGATACATATGACATAAATACTCACAGGAAAATGTTGGGCTTGTTAAACTTTTTTGCAACAGCATCCATGGCTGTCGCTCCAATAATCGGCAGCCACATCGCTTTGTTTTTTGGGTGGCGTGGGAATTTTAGTTTTTGCCTGTTCTGCGGTGTCACGTGCTTCATTTTGGGGTATTTCCTTTGCCGCCAGGGAAGAAAAACGAGTTCTTTTTACGATTGGTATAAGTCGCATCTCCATAGGTTTCAATCCGCAAGCGTTCCTTGCCTGCAATAGCGAATTTCCGATTAATCGGTGGCGCCCGGCTCTTGATCTAAACCATTAGCCATTTGATTAATCTCTGGTGCAATTAGTCTTGCAAGCTTGCGGTATTGGAGCTCTAATTTGCCTACGGACACGGCTTCCGGCGGTCTAGTATGTTTGATTGGGTATAAAGATCCTTTCTTAATCGTTAACGATTTTGATCTCCTAACTGCCATATTGGTCGGCTGGATAGTTTTAAAAGATTCCAGCACAGTGTCAGTGCACACTTCGGGTTGCTTGTAATCGCTAACAAACGCAGATCGAATCTGCAACAAGGCAGAATGATACAATTGGATATATTGCTCTTGCAAATCAAATAAGTTGCCTGTATCAAACTCAGGAGGTAAAAAATCCGCTATATCGAGTAAAGATTGGTGCGCTTGGCGAATTTGTTCGCATCTATAAACAACTGCATCTGTAAACAAAAAACCATAGCCCTTTTTTTCAAAAAAGTCTGAACAAAATCTTGCAGCCAAAGCTGCATCTTTTGGATTGGCAACATTGAGAGACCAGCGCATGTTGAGAGTTGGAAAAGAGTTGACAGCATCACACAATGTTCGAGCTAAAGTACGAGTTGATTTATATTTTTTTAACCAAAAATCAGGTTCAGGCGCGTTAAAATCACAAGAAAAAGCTTCTTGCAGTTCAATTTGGCTCATACAAGGGTGCGTAGAAAGGAACGCCTCAACATCGAATACTTCAAAGCATTCAGATATTGGTCCGCAGTAGTCGCGAATCAATGAGCCATCAAAGAAATCTAGATTTTCCAGCAAAGATTCATCAAATGGTGAAAAGTCTTTTAGGTTACAGATGAGCCTATACGCGTCTGATAAAAAGTGAAGCATAAAATAGCATTGCAATGCATCTGGTCTCATTTCGGTCCGAAAAGCACTCTCATCGATTGTTGCAAAACTCCGATGAATAACATCGGCAAATACACTGCCCGGAATGCTATCACCGAAAAGAGGGACTAATCGTGCCTGGCCCAGAATAATCATCTTGGATACAGGTAAAGAAAAGTAGCTACGATTGAAAACATATCCCGCGTTAAGAAATGGGCCTTGTTCAGCTCTTTTTTGCCGATTCTGCTCTTGGGTATAGAGCTCTCTATGGGTAGGAATGTGCTTATGTTGGGACGGTTGAAACCTATCCAAATTCGAGAACAGATCCCTCGGAAAACCAAGGATTTGACGACGCTGTAGACGAAAGGTTGCAATCCCATGTCGTTTTTTCAATATTAATCTGATGGAGTTCTTTCGTGGAGGTTTTTCTCCATTTCTTCCCGTTTGTATGATTTGGCGTCGTTTACCTATCTTTGCAAATCCCGTTTGAATGTTTTGCCCTCGTTGAGCTCTATGTCCTGCAAATCCTGCAGAAGACAACGTCAGGACCGCGATGCTTAACACCTTTGTGTAGTTCATAATGTTTCATCAAAAATGAGTATTCCCCTTAACTCGGATGGTACGATTAATTTCGACAAATAGATAGCGACCGTCTTTAGTGTCGTATATCAAATCGCCAGCTCACCTGTCAGGATAGTAACCGCTTTTCCTGCTATGCTAACTCTATTTGTGTACGGGGAAAAAGACAAGTGCAGGACCCCTCCTCTGTGAGAAAGTTGCTTGGCGACAAGTGTATCTTTGCCAAGAATCTTGGCCCAAAACGGAGCTAGTCGACAATGAGATGATCCACAAACTGGATCTTCTGGAATCCCTACCTTGGGAGCAAAATACCGCGATACAAAATCGCAACCATTGGTAGAGGGAGCTGTAACCGAAATGGCCCGACATGGTAAATTTTTTAATTTTTCAAAATTTGGACGGCAATGCTGAAGCTCTTCTTCGTTAGACAATACAACTACATAAATTATCGAGTCTTTAAATACACTATTGATGTCAACTTTATATTCACTCTCATCAAAAACGCTCTTAATTAATTCAATCTCCTCTGGAGAATCGCATTTATTTAGCGAAATTGCAGGAAAGTCCATAACAATCCAGGATTGTCCGTCTTCTTTCTTTTGTGTTGTCACCATTAGTTTACCAGCTAGTGACTGAAACTCAACGGATGATCCTATCACATAATTGTTCTCAAGCAAAAAGTGAGCAGCCGCTAATGTCGCATGCCCACACATCGGAGCTTCATCCAAAGGGGAAAACCACCGAATATGGAATAAGTTTTTCCCTAATGCAACAACAAAGGCTGTTTCCGACCAATTGAACTCAAATGCAATTTGCTGAAGAACTGCGTCGTCCGGAAACTCTTTCAGAAGACACACTCCCGCTGGGTTTCCGCAAAACGGTGTATTCGCGAAAGCATCGACCAAGCCCATCGGACAAATCAGCATAATGACGACCTGATATTCAACGCCAAACTATGTATTAGCTGTTGCGAGTTTCGGACCACCAGCAATTTTATCTCTATCCAGCTTAAACAACAGCAATAGAGGAGCTGACAGCGCAATCGAGGAAAACGTCCCAAGGCTAATTCCAATAAATATTGGCAAACTGAACGTAGCAATGACTTCGCCGCCGAACAAACAAAGTGCTAACACAGCTAGCAATGTCGTTCCAGCAGTAAGAACCGTTCTTGACAGCGTCTCGTTTATGCTTCGATTTATCAACTCTGGAAATGGCATTTTTCTATAGCGCTTTATGTTCTCTCGAATACGGTCAAATATGACTATAGAGTCGTTTATTGAATAAGATGCCGTTGTCAAAATTGCAACAATCGCAGATGCATTAAACTCCATTTTTAAAAAGGAGTACGCGCCAACAACTCCTATACAGTCCTGAGCTAACGCAATCATTCCACACACAGCAAATTGCCATTCAAACCTAACGGCTATGTAAATTGCAATTGCAAGGATGGATAATATAACGGCTTTGATTGCATTGCTTATCAACTCTGCACCTACGGTTGGACCGATTGTTTCGATCCGCCTGTATACGACGCCTTCTCCAAGCACAGTTTTTACGTGCTCAATAACTTTATTTGTTGAGCTCCCTTGTCCTTCCTGCTCGTTAGACACAGGCACTTGGACATCGCTCACAGGCGCAGCGTCTTCGTTCTGAAGTTTTATAACGATGTCGCGCCCATCTTTCCCTAGCTGCTGTAACGAAAAATCCCCAAAAGAATTTGCAGAAAGCTTTTGCCTGAGGTCATCCAGTCCCTGCACAGCAGGGAAACGAGCCTCAACGACATACCCTCCTTTGAAGTCTATTCCATAGTTCAATCCTGTTATTAGGACAAACAAAATGGATAACGTCACAATGAGCGAGGATATTATAAAAATTTTATTTTTCTGCCCAATAAAATTTACGTTTACGTTGTCTGGAATTAGCTTAATCATTTGTATCCTTCTCCAATCGCCAAGTTATAACGGAAGTGTTCTTGGTTTTTTAATTTTCACAATAGAAACCAACAACAATTGAGTTAACGTTAACGCTGTAAACATTGATATTACGACCCCAAGCGCCAACGTTACGGCAAACCCCTTCACTGATCCCGTTCCAAAATAGTAAAGGATCCACGCCCCAATTAACGTCGTCAGGTTCGAATCGAATATCGCCGTAAGGGCTCGCTTATATCCCTGGTCAATTGCATTTAGTACTCGCATACCTGCATGAAACTCTTCACGAATGCGCTCAAATATTAGCACATTGGCGTCAACAGCCATGCCAATCGTTAGCGCAATTCCTGCAATTCCCGGCAAAGTCAACGTCGCGCCAAGTAAAGATAAGCCGGAAAACGTCAATATAATATTTACAACTAAAGCGATGTCTGCGAGCAGCCCCAAGTACGAATAAACAAGGACCATGAAAATCGCGATCATTATAAACGCAATACTCGTGGCATTTTTTCCATACGAAATTGAATCGGCACCAAGGCTTGGCCCAACAACGCTTTCCTCCACGACTTTCAACGGAGCCGGAAGCGCACCAGCTCGAAGCAATAGCGCTAATTCATTCGCTTCATCTACAGTAAAGCGCCCGCTAATTTGCGCATTTCCGTTGGGAATTGGTTCACTAAAAGCTGGTGCGCTTATGATTTTGGAGTCAAGAACAATAGCAAAGCGCTTATGCACGTTTTGCGACGCCTCTTCCATTTGCTTCCGTCCAACGTTGTTAAATTTGATGCTTACGACAGGCCTTCCGTTTTGATCAAAAGAAGCCCGTGCGTCAACCAACGTATCCCCTTGGATAATAATCTCACTTTTTATTGGTAAGTACGAAACCGTTCCATCTGAACACTCCTCGGGAAGGTAAACAACTCCGACTGGAGCCGCTGGCAGATATACACTAGAACCTTTCGCTTCGGCTACTGGCTGAAGAGACTCGTCTACCCATTGAAACGACAGCTTTGCCATGGTTCCCAAAAGGCGACGAACTTCAGCAGGATCATTTACGCCTGGCAATTGAACAACAATTCGATCGGTTCCTTGCCTCTGTATATTCGGCTCTTTCGTTCCTGTTGAGTCAATTCGGCGGCGAACAACTTCAATTGACTGCTCTATGATCTCGTTATTTCTGTTCAAAATGGACTGAGCCGCTAGTGTCGCAATCACAGTCTTCTGATCACGCACTTCCACAACAAGATCCTTGTCTACCTTCTTGACAATGTCTCGCACTGTGTCGGAACTTGAAGCGTCAAGTAGAACGATTTCCAAACAGCTCTGATTCTCATTTGAACGCAGCTTTAACGACGAGTACTTAATTTGTTGCTTTCGTAAATTTTTACGCGTCTCGCTCAAAATGTTAGCTAAGTGCTCTTTGGCAACGGCACGAATATCGACTTGAAGCTGCAGTAACGACCCGCCACGCAAATCCAAGCCAAGATTCACTGTTCGTTGCATCCACCCAGGAAGCGATTCGAGCGTATTGTCTGAAATTAAATTCGGAATCAACACTAACAAGCCAGCCAAGCAAATTGCGATGACAGAAAAAATTTTAAACCGTGAAAAACTTATCATACTACGTTCCTTAGATTCCTACTTCCATTGCCCCAACTCTGCAACACCTAACCCAACGCTTCAGCTTGCGAACAATCACCATATGGCAAACTTGATTTTTTTGATGTGTAGATCATTTTCGCTTTGAACGCTTAGCCTTTCCAGAGGTGCCGCCGCCTGAATCAGACTTCGGTGCCGTTTCAGTAACCTCGCTCTTTGCTACGTCCCCACTGTAAGGACCCGCAATTGCATTTTTCAGAAACGACATATTAATGTTTTCCGCGACTTCAATTATAAACTCAGCATCCTTTACGCGCGAAATCACACCAATTATTCCCGAGTTTGTTACAACCTTGTCTCCTCGCTTCATAGAATTGATAAGCTTTTGATGTTCGGCCGCTCGCTTTTGTTGTGGGCGAATCATCAAAAAATACATGACAAGAAAAACTAATAACAACGGAAGCATTGTCATCAGCATGTTAGAACCTTGTTGCGCAGGCGCGGCGAAAGCTACAGACATATAAAACCAAATAATTTAAGGAAGACTTCACCTAGAAAGTACAAATTATTCTCCCGACGTTCAACGTTTTTTAAAACAACGCATCAAAATGCCCGAATCGAGTACTGACGATTGGAGCACCTGTTGATCTCATCAAGGGAAGTATTGCACAATAAACCTATCATGGGGAAGACAGTTGTATTATGAGCCGTTTTGCGACAATCGCATTGTCTGTAAGTTTTGTTCTTGTCGGGCTATTGTTTTTTGCTAGCGGCTATATGATGTCACGTGGACTGCTGCATGCGCAGTTGCCTCAGTTCGGAAAGCAATCAAGATCCCCTAGCTTTGACGTCAACGAAATGGTTTCAACACAAAGATTAACAGACTTAAGCGAAGAACCGGATGATTTTGCTTTTAATAGCTTAGAAAGTTTATCGGGAATGTTTTCAAAAAAAGTAACGAGGACACCGTCTTCGAGCGTGGCTCAAAAAAGATACGAGCCACTAACATACTCACAAGCACAGTACGTTATTCCATTTAGGTGGATGAGGTAATCGCGCTATCAAGACTCACCTTTTTTAGGGACTGTTGAAACATATCCAAATTAGGGGAAAGATCCCTCGGAAAACCAAGGGCTTGACGACGCTGCCGACAAGAAGGCTCAACAGTCCCTGCCTGCGCTTATATGCTCCTGGTACCAACTCTTTTTGAACTTGGGGTATATTCGTGTAATTTTTACACTTCAAGCCTTTTCCACCTGAGAAAAGTCAAAATCAACTGGAGTTGGGCGCCCAAATATCATCACGGAAACGGTCAATCGCTCCTTTTGGGGGTCGACTGATTCTATTGCCCCCGAAAACGATGCGAATGGGCCATCACTAACTTTTACGACTTCCCCGATTTCGAACGAAATTCTACTGCGCGGACACTCTTGCGACTCTTTTATTTGCTCAAAGATGCGAGCCACTTCCGTTTCGGAAACAGGCAACGGCTTCTTTGCGCCAAGAAATCCATTTACGCGGGGAACGCCGCAAATAAGGCTTTGCAATTCATCTGACAATCTTGCCTTTAGGAGAACGTACCCAGGAAAGTAGCTTTTTTGAGACGTAACCTTGGCTCCCCGACGGACTTCAACGATGTCTTCGGTAGGAACAACAAGATCATCAATCTGATCAATAAGCCCTTTTTTGGCCGCTAACATTTTGATTGCGTTTACGACTCCGTTCTCTAGCCCAGAATACACGCTAACGACATACCATTTAGAGCTTTCCATTCGTTACCCCATTATAGATTGTACGATGAACAAAATGCTCCGATCGACTAACAGCAAATACAGCGACATAATAAACGCTAATATGCACACAATTAATGTCGTTATTCCAGCATCATGCCTTGTAGGACATACGATCTGAGAAACTTCCTTTCTCACTTCGGCGACAAATTTTCGAATTCGCAATATCAGCGACTTCTTTTGGGAGCCTACGGCTGGTTCTTTATCGCTCATTACGCATCCTTGTATTATTCAAAAACAACGAAAACAGGGGCAGGAGCAGTAGGAATTGAACCCACAACCTTCGGTTTTGGAGACCGACGCTCTACCAATTGAGCTATGCTCCTAAGAGAATCCCGAGAAGACATCCTTTCCCTACAAACATTTATATCAAAAAATATAATGATATAGAAACATGTTTAACTTGACACAGTCGCCGACGTACACAAAAGCTTTCACCTAGCGACGTAACCCCAGGGCCAGCAACAATTCACGATAGCGTCCATCATTCACACGCTTGAGATAATCCAACAATCTCCGACGCTGCCCAACGAGCATTAAAAAACCACGCCTAGAGTGAAAGTCTTTTTCATGACCCTTCATATGTCCAGTCAAATTATTAATTCGCTCTGTCAAAATTGCGATCTGAACTTCCGTGGAACCAGTATCTCCTGGCTTTGTTGCAAATTTTTGAATTAGCTCTTGCTTCTTCTCTTTCGTAATCGACATCTTTAACTCCCTAATATCTAAGGAAACGACAACATTCGCCGCGGCTGACACATTCCATTTTGCACAGACCCAATTCCCAAGAACGCCTGCTCGAACGTAATTTTTACAACTACTGGCTCTGAGCCCGCCTCCCCGTCAAATTGGCACGTCCGAAATGCATTTCCGCGAACGACGCCATCTAAACCTTGCTCAGAAACGGGAACAGCCGGGATGTCGCCCAGAACAGCCCCTATTGGAACAAGATCGCTTATACATCCTTTATGCGCTAAATTAAGAAGTTTTTCCAGTGAAATAGACTGGGATACATCAAACATTCCGTCTTTTGTGCGCCTTAAGGACGTTACGTGTCCGAGTGTGCCTGCTTTTAAGGAAATATCGTGCGCTAACGACCTAATGTACGTTCCTCCAGAAACAAGCGCTCGAAAGGTTGCAACAGGGACAGCATCCTCTTCGGCGGCTTGAACCAATTCAAGCGAATGGACAAATATTTCTCGCATTGGAGGAGTCGGATTCTGCCCCCGCCTTGCAAGATCACACAACCTTTTTCCTTGGAATTTTATTGCAGAAAAAACGGGAGGGCATTGTTGCTGTGGACCGATCATAGATTGACAGATCTTCACCAATTGCTCTGCGCACGGAAGGTGTTCTGATGTACCTGTAACTGATCCTTCGGCATCGTAAGAATCAGTTGACTGACCAAAAGAAACATCAAAAATGTATTCTTTTTGCACTCGTGTAGATGCTTGGTCGTGGGAGCTTATGAAATGAATAAACTTCGTTGCTTCATTAACAGCAAAAATCAATAACCCAGTCGCCATAGGGTCTAAAGTTCCGACGTGCCCGATCTTCTGAATAATTTTTTCAGGAAGTCCAAAGTTAAACGTCCGTCGAATCAAATTTCCTACGCGAGCAGAAGGCATGCCTTGTGGTTTGTCAACAAGTAGCCAGCCTGACGAAAGCAATATGTCATCAAATCTATTCATATGACGATATAGAACACCTCGCGATACAACATCCCCCCAGCAAAAACTAAGCTTCTTCGCGACGCGACGCCTTCTTCCTTTCGTGAGGATCTAATATTGCCTTTCTCAGGCGGATCGTCTTAGGCGTAACCTCCACGCGCTCATCGTCTTCAATATAAGTAAGCGCTTGCTCCAGTGTCATTAGGCGCGGTGGACGCAATTTTACAGCTTCGTCCTTTCCTGACGCCCGCATATTGCTAAGCTGCTTGCATTTCACTGGATTTACACATAAATCATTCGAGCGAGTGTGTTCCCCTACGATCATGCCTTCATATACTTTATCTCCTGGCACAACAAAAAGGTCGCCGCGCGGTTCCAAGTTAAACAATCCGTACGCAACTCCTTCGCCTGCTTCAGTCGAGATCAGGACGCCATTTTTCCTGCCTTCAAAAGCACCGGTGCATGGCTTATAGCCACAGAAGATGTGGTTTAAAACACCTGTTCCGCGAGTTTCCGTCAAAAATTGGCAGTTATATCCAACCAGTCCGCGCGATGGCCCGATAAAGGTGATGCGCGTACGCCCGGTACCACATGGACGCATATCCGTCATTTCGGCGCGCCTGTTGCTCAACGATTCAACGACCGTACCCGAATAATCATCGTCAACGTCCACATAAATTTCTTCATATGGCTCAAGCCTTGTGCCAGTCTCAGGATCCGTTTGAAATAGGACTTTAGGGCGACTGATGGATAGCTCAAAGCCTTCACGGCGCATCGTTTCGATTAGCACGCCAAGCTGTAGTTCGCCGCGTCCTGCAACAATTAGGCTATCTTTGCGTTCAGACATTGTGACAGATATCGCGATGTTGCCTTCGGCTTCACGCATCAATCTGTCGTAAATCATGCGAAAAGTGACTTTGCTTCCTTCGCGACCAGCCAAAGGAGAATCGTTGGCAGATATTGTAATGGCCAATTTCGGAGGGTCGACAGGCTCAGCGGGAATAACTACGGATATCGACGGATCCATTATTGTGTCTGCGACGGTAGCCTTTTCCAGCCCAGCAATCGCAACAACATCGCCAGCGGACGCACTTTCGACAGGGATGCGCTCTATTCCTCTGAATGCAAGTAATTTCGCGATTCGTCCTTTTTCTACAGTATCTCCATGCTGGTTTAGTATTTGAACAAACGCATTTGGAGTAGCCGTACCTGTATCGATTCGTCCAGTTAGAATGCGCCCTAGATAAGAATCGTATTCACGCGTCGTTATAAGCATGGAAAAAGGCTGACTTGCTTTCTTTTCCGAATAAGCTTCTGGTGCATGTTCCAATATTTTTTCAAATAAAGGCGCCAGATCTTTTCTTTCATCGTTCAAATCATTAACCGCCCAACCATTTCGTCCAGACGCATACAGCACAGGAAAATCTAGCTGTTCTTCTGATGCATCAAGCGTAACAAACAAATCAAAGACTTCATTCAGTACTTCTTGGTGGCGTTCATCTGATCTATCGATTTTATTGATAACGACAATCGGACGCAAGCCAAGGTGCAAAGCCTTCATCAACACAAACTTTGTTTGCGGCAATGGTCCCTCAGCTGCATCTATCAGCAAAATGGCACTGTCCACCATATTTAAAATGCGCTCTACTTCTCCGCCAAAATCGGCGTGCCCAGGGGTGTCTACCACGTTAATACGTGTGTCTTTCCATAAGAGCGAAGTACATTTCGCCAAAATTGTGATTCCACGTTCTCGCTCCAAGTCGTTCGAGTCCATAACGCGCTCTGCAACATTTTGGTTTGAACGGAATGTGCCACTTTGCGAAAGCATGGCGTCGATAAGTGTAGTTTTCCCATGGTCAACGTGTGCGACTATGGCAATATTGCGAATGGAATTCATGATAATTATAAAATATACATAGTGCTCAAAGATTAATTGTACACGATGTTTACGCAATTCGCAAATATGCGATTTCAGGCTATAAACATAATTTACAGATTGCCATTAATCTACAGAGTTTGGTATTTTGTGGGAAAGAGGGAATTCGGATGTAGTCATTGTAGAGTTGTTTCGTGCTGCAATAACTGCATTTTTAGGACCTTAAGGTTCGGAAAATGATCAAAGGGGGGCCGTAGTCATATTGGCGGAGATTGTGCGCGTTTGTCCGATGTTGTTTTGTCCCTTTAGATACTGGAGTATACAATGCTTTATAATTATTATGGCAGCCTTATAAAAAAGGTATGTTGCGCGTTTGGCCTTACGATTGCTGGGGTTGAGGGTATTATTGCAAATACAGAAGTGGCATTGGTGTCGGATAAGACCAGTGACACACGTTTTATTCGTCGCTCGCCTTCTTGTCCTGCCAATCTTAGCCGTGCGAAAAACGACGAGCATAACATTCCTGCTGTTGAGATTTTTAACACAATTACGATTCCTACCCTTATGGCAAAGCAGAAGGAGCTAATGATTATTTCTGAGTATGTAAATACGATCAATATGTTAAGAAAAGCAGAACGAGCACGTGAAGATCAGCAGAGGCGCATAAATGAATTCAAAGCAAACAAGGCGCAGTTTACAAGGAGCATACCACACAGAAAAGGTAGTGGCAAGCGCAGTTGGCAAGTAAAACACCGACAGATGAATAATGAATTATTGAATCTCGAGAGGCAGTGTGATACACTGCGCGAAAAGTTGGAGCGCGAATGCTTACTGGCCTGTAAATGCTCACAATCTCTCCAGTTTGGCGGAACATCGATGGTCGTGTTGTTCCAGTACGCACCAGAGCAACCTCTGCCCATTGAGAGCGAATATGAACAGGAAGGAGGGGTTTTATACACTGTTGAAGGATGCCCCGATATAAAAAAATCGAAAGACCTTGCTCTCCTACTAGACCAATGCAAAATAGATACTATTCGCTCTCTCACTTTCGAGGATCAAGAGATTGATGATCGGTTTATGTGGCTTTGGAACATACTTTTTCGCGACTGCACGCTTGATTCTCTATCTTTCACTGGTTGCAGATTTCTTGATCCAGGTGCGTATGGTGTGTTATACGATCGGAGGATAGGTAGTCTGACGATTCGCGGTTGCGGGCTAGCAGCAGAACAAGCTAGTATATTTTCGCATTATGATTCGTTCGGCACGACGGTGAAGATAGGCGATTAAGCTAATCGTTTATCCAAGTTTTGTAAAACAACACTTTTGGATGGTGTGCTTTTAAATATTGATATTGTCTGTAAATAATTTTGATCAAATTCCTATAGAGCAAATTAACTCTGATAACTGGACCGCATATTAGGAGGAGTAGACCAATCTGTTTTTTTTATAAGAACGGGGACAGACGAAGCTGTTGATCTTACTGGATTATCTACTTCGTCTCATTGTTTTCGTTATGCATAGCACGTCATATTGTGCCTCGGTACTATTCTAAAAAAAGGAATAGTGTCGAGGCTTTAGCATCATTCGAACACATGAAATGATATGCGATTAGTGAGATCCTGAACCTTACCAACAACATCTAGTTGGAGGATATCTGCTGGTGTTGTAGCTACTATTGCGGCAGCACCAGCTCTTCCCGCTGAGTGTACTATTTGTATTGCCATTTGATGTGGTATAGTATTTCCTTTTTTGAAATCTGCGAGATCTATTTCTGGGTATTCTGGGAGTGCTAGATCATCTAGTGCTCGGAGTCTTAGTTCAGATAGTGCTGCTACTGCACTCTCTGCTGCGGTTTGATTTGATTGTATTACTGCTCTTGATGCGGCTGCGAATGGTAGTATTGCGCCCGCTATTGTTTGTGGGAGGTTTCGTAACATGCATTCGATTGAGACTGGGAAGCTTGCTGATTGTACTGCTTGTACTGCTTGTGCTGCTGCGTGTACTGCTGCTTGTGCTTGTTCTTGTTCTAATTTTGCTTGTACTTGTTCTGATTTTGCTTGTACTTGTTCTTGTATTGCTCGTTCTAGTACTGATTGTGCTTGATCTAGTCCTGCTTGTGCTTGTGCGAGTACTGCTTGTGCTTGTGCTTGTGCTACGTCTGCTTGTGCTTGTGCGAGTACTGCTTGTACTGCTTGTGCTTGTTCTAGTCTTGCTTGTTCTAGTCCTGCTTGTGCTCGTGCTTGTCTTGCTTGTGCTTGTTTTAGTACTGCTTGTGCTTGTCTTGCTTGTGCTTGTGCTTGTGCTAGTTCTTGATCTAGTCCTACTTGTGCTTGTGTTAGTGCTGCTTGTGCTTGTGCCGTACAAACATTTAATGCATTCACTACTAACAGTTCTGATTTTGCTGCTGCAACTGTTGCTGCCATTTGTAACACTGCGGGATGTTTTAAAAGTATGCTTGGTTGTTGTGATGCTGATGGTAGTGGCGAAACGGCAGTCCTTATCAGGTCTGCGTTTGTCGCTATCGTTGCATCTGGGACTGGATTACTAGCAACAGCTCCTCGCAGTGCAACTTCTGTTATAGCAGCCTTATATGCTGCACAACATATTTGCGCGCGAACGTTTCCTGGCTGGAAGTTTACAGCTTTACCAAGGCGCTCTATTGACTTAGCCGTTGTTGCTGCATTTGCTGCTGTGCTTCCTATTGATTCTATTGCTGCTTCTTGGGGCGGTGGTGGGGCAGAACCCAACTTCCGCCCACTGGCATGCCAATTAACGTCCATCTATACCCAGTAGGGAGCTCATCCGTAAGAAGATACAAATGACCCAAAGAATCCCTTAATAGTGAATATATGGGGATATCTGTGGAATCGTGATTCGGCACAATGAAAGCACCTGCTGCAACAGGTGCTTCCAACATAGTCATCTTAGCAAAGTTCGATATTGGTTGTGAACAATTCATTGACCCATTTCCAGCAGGTAGAATCACTGGTGTTCCAGCTGGTCTTCTTGCTGCGTTCATAGCATCGTTAATAGCATCAAGTACTGCAATACACGCGCTAGACGATCCTAGCACTCCGGCCACGTCATGTTTTAACCAAGTTTTACTATTATCACAATATAAATGAATATTAAGTTTGGGACATGCATTCAGTAGATCCGCATAGTATTCAAGACATGAATAGTTTCCGTTAGATGTGTTCGGATGCGCACAAACTATTTCGGTCGTATAAATATGTAAGTGCCCATTCGGTCCTGCTGCTCCAAGTTCTCCTACCTCCGGGCCATCTGCGGGGGCCAAGAATGCACCAGCGACTATTCCAGGAGCTCCTCTAAACCCATTCTGTGCCGCGTCCACAACATTTAGACCACCATATGCATTTTCTAGGGCAACTATAGCCAACTGCCTTTCAGTATGTATGTCTGTATTATAATTCAAAAGGGCTCCCCCTGCGGCGGGATTGTTTTGAGTGAGCACGCCATCACTGGGAGCGCTACGCTTGGCTCCAATATACACGGGAGCAGGAAAAGCAGCACCCGTTTTAATGAAAGTAGCGGCACCGCTCATTTGCCAAACAACATTGCATACTTCGACGCCCGTGGCTTCTGGTGTTGAGAGGGGCATCGCTAGTGGTAGATCATCCTTCGCAAGAAAAGGACCTCGACCAGCTGCTCTAAGCTGACTCACGCAATTAGCAAAACTACCTACACTTACCACAGGTGTACCTGACGGTGGTGTCGGGATAAATACACCAGCGGGCCTTTTGTCGTTAGTTACAGCAGGGACAACAACACCACCACCAACACCACCAACAACAACTCCAGCATTAACAGCATCAACAGAAATAGCACCAGGAGCAGGAGGAGCAGGAGCAACAGTAATATCTCCCCAAACACAATTCAGTGCGAGAAAAGATGCTAATGACCCTTTTAGGGCGCGATTGAAAAAGCTCTTCATGCCTTTATTATTTGGCGGCAATGCAGCGTCATGTATTAATAAGAGATTGCTATTCATAAAAAAACATCATAAGTTAAAACCCCATATGTTCATAGTAAAACGAAAGATGAAGGCATTGCAAGTAGGAAAAAAAGTATTGCGTGATTATAATGTTAATTTAGCAATTTAATAAATAAGTAACTATGCTGTTATCTAAAGAAAATCAGAGTACCCCTTATATAAAATGCTTCTTAAAAAATGACGAATGCAAGCAGACACGTGTTTGAGTAAGTAAATACCACAATTATTTTAGATTACGCAGGCTATTATAATTAAAGTTGCCATTTATTTTAAAAATCTTATATACTGCCGATCGGAGTTTTCAGAAAAAGTTAATGCGGACTTATTTGGGCGATGCGGTGTTGTTTTTTGTGCAAGAAACCTGAAACACGTCGAGATAATTCGATTGTATTTATGAAATTTTGCCGACCTTTTTCAGGAGTTATTTCTGCCTTTAATATATGGAGGATCTGATGTTTTACAATTGTTTTTATGGAATTATAAAAATGGTATGTTGCGCGTTCTGTGTTACGATTGTTGGGGCGAGTGGGGTTTATGCAGGTGATGACATGGCGGAAGGCTCTGTCTCTTTTTTTTATACTGGAGGTTCTGACAAATTAGAGGTAAGAAACATCTTCGACATAGATGCAGTGCAATTAGATCGTGTCAACGCTATCACTTTAGTTAATCAAGAGCCCGATGATCAGTTTACATGGTTTTGGGACATATTTTTTCGATCTCGTAATCTTGACTCTCTTTCATTTATTGGTTGTTCCTTCCTTGGTTGGAGTACATTGGATATGCTGTACGATAGTAGTATAACCAGCTTGACAGTCAGCAATTGCGGACTCGTCGCAGAACAAGCTAACGAGATACTGCGTTACGCCTACTCTGGTAGAACCCGAAATATAGATCTATCAGACAATTTGTTAGGACAAAATGGGCAGTTGTTTAGGAAGGGTTTATCGGGAGTATATTTAGAGACATTAAATATATCTGGTAATAATTTTGATCA
This sequence comes from Holosporales bacterium, assembly GCA_031265645.1. Lineage (GTDB taxonomy): Bacteria > Pseudomonadota > Alphaproteobacteria > BNTO01 > BNTO01 > JAIRNK01. The sequence continues at coordinate 21,245 of JAISCJ010000096.1, forward strand.
AGAAGTCATAGATGGGATAACGTCTGACAACAAGGCATACAAAAGTATTGGCCAGATTATTTTTTAAAGGAATCGTTATGCATAGCTGTGCGCGGAGATCCTATTGGATTTATGCCGCTCTGCGATCACACTTCGTTTTCGCCCCATTGGCTAAGCTTTACCAACGCCGCTTTGACTAGTTGTTCAGTAGAACAATCCGTCGAAGCTTCCGATAAACTGCGCACAATTCTGTTTGCAAGACTGGATTCATAACCAAGTGCGACAAGAGCAAAAACTGCGTCCTTCGTTCGCTCGTCTTTTTCGCCCTGGAATGACTTTATTATTTTGGAGTTTTTTAATTCAACGATGAGGCGCTCAGCCATTTTATTTCCTACCCCATCAGCACTCGTTAGTGCGTGTCGGTCTTGAGCTATTATTGCATTTGAGATTTCTGCAAGCGACATTGCAGACAAAATGGACAGCCCCGCTTTAGGTCCAACTCCTTGAACGCCAGTCACTTCGCGAAAAAGCAATTGCTCATCATGGGTTAAAAAGCCGCATAACAACTGTGACTCGGCGCGAATAATGTGCTCAATCCAAAGCGCAACCTCCGTTCCAGGCGAAAGGTTTCCGACTGTTCGCTTCGAGCAATGCACGCCGTAGCAGACCCCATGTACGCAAACATGCACGCAGTCGCCAATGATAAAATCAACAATGCCATACAATTTTGTTATCACTTTGCCTTCCCACTGATTTCCTTCGTAAAGCTATCGGCCTTCGTTTCTAACGACTTGGGTTGAGTGTTCCACGTAAACAAAAAGCAAACAGCGCCTGCACACGATGCCAGGAATAGCATCATCAGCACCCCGTCCCAGCCATATTTGCTACTTGCTACGGAGGCTACAACCTTTCCAGACAGTGTTGTTCCGATATATCCGAACGAACCAGTCAAGCCAGACGCAGATCCAGCCGCACGCTTTGACGCAACATCCACAGCGGACACCCCAACCATAGTTTGCGGGCCGGCGACGAAAAAGCCGAGCAGGAACATAACAAACGATGGCAGCACGTATGTAAAAAGTGCGCCTTCGCCAACTGGAAGCTTTATCATTCCCCACATAGATAGCGCCAAGCCCAACATATAAAGGAATCCAGCTCGTCCGCGACGCCCTTTAAAATACGTATCCGATAAAATTCCGGCTGCGATTGCGCCTAGGGCTCCAGCGAGATTGAATACCGTCATAAAACCGCCTGACGCAATCTGTGAGCAGCCTTTGGCTTGTACTAGAAACATTGGAGCCCAAAAAAGCAATCCCATTCTAACAAAATAAATGAAGAAATTAGCAGGACACATTGCCCACACAGTTTTGCTTCGTAGGACCCGTTTTACCAAAATTTCAAACGACGTCATCTGAGCGCATTCATCTTCGTCTTTTGTTGATAAACCTTTGAACGTTTCAACATTCGGCAAATTGACTTCCTGAGGGCCATCTCTGACTCCCCAATAAACAAACCCTGCAATCAATATGCAAAGCACACCAGGACCAAAGAACGCAAACCGCCAGCCGTACTGAATCAATAACATGGGAAGAACAAGGCCAACCAGTGCTGACCCTAATTGCTGAGATGAACTCCACAGTGCCCAACAAGTCCCGATTTCCTTAGGGCTAAACCAATGAGCAAGCATTTTGGCACA